>CAZIXL010000464.1:0-3344 GCA_964542885.1 uncultured bacterium | reverse complement strand
CGGCCTCGAGCGCCGACTTGAGCGTGGCGTAGTTCTCGATGATGCCGTTGTGCACCAGCGCCACCGACATCTGCTCGTCGGTGTGCGGGTGGGCGTTCGTGTCGTTCGGCTCGCCGTGCGTGGCCCAGCGCGTGTGCGCGATGCCCGAGGAGCCCTGCGGGGCACCGTTGGCGAGCCGCGACTCGAGCACGCGGATCTTGCCCGCGGACTTCACGATCTTGAGGCCGCCGTCGGTCTGCACCGCGACGCCGGCCGAGTCGTAGCCGCGGTACTCGAGACGCTTGATGCCCTCGATCAGGATGGGCAGGCAGTCCCGGTTGCCGACGTACCCGACGATTCCGCACATGGGTCCGAACCTCCGAGGGTCACCCGGCCAGCGCCGCCCGGGCGCGCTCGATGAGCGCGCGCGTGGCGGCGGCGTCCGGCGTCTCCGCGATCACCCGCACGACCGGCTCCGTTCCCGAGGGGCGCACGTGCACCCACGCGTCCCCGTTCGCGAACCGGAGCCCGTCCGCGGCGTCCACCGACATCTCCGCGAACGCCACCCGCAACCGGGCGTCGGCGCGGTCCCAGGGTTCCTCCGGCCGGGCCAGCTTGTCCTTCACCATCACGTACTTCGGCAGCGTGCCGGCGAGCTCGCGCAGCGCCGCCCCGCCGCTCATCGCCTGTGCCACGAGCGCCACGGCCACGAGGCCGTCGCGCCCGAAATGCGCGGCCGGCACGATCATGCCGCCGTTGCCCTCGCCGCCCGCGATCGCGTTGCGCGCGCGCATGGCGGCCACGACGTGGGCCTCGCCCACGGGCGTCCGGTGCAGGTCCACGCCGGCTTCGATGCAGACGGCGTCGAGCATACGGGAGGTGGAAAGGTTTGTCACAACGTCGCCTCGGTGCTTCGCGAGCACCACGCGCGTGCCCAGCGCGACCGTGTACTCCTCGCCCAGCGGCGTGCCCGTCGCGTCCACGAACGCCGCGCGGTCGGAGTCCGGATCGAGCGCCACGCCGAAGTCGGCCCCACCCTCGCGCACCGCGCGGCCGAGCGCACCGAGGTGCTCGGGCAGCGGCTCCAGCTCGCGCGTGAACGCGCCGTTCGGCACGCAGTCCAGCGGCACGACGGAGGCGCCGAGGCGCTCGAGCAGCGCCGGCACCGCGACGCCGCCCACGCTCGCACAACCGTCCACGGCCACGCGCAGGGCCCGCCGGCGGATCGCGGCCAGGTCGAGCACGTCCAGCCCGAGCACGCGCTCGAGGTGCCAGTCGAGTGCACCCGGCTCCTCGCGCACGGAGCCGAGCCGGTCCCACGCCACCCACAGGTCGCGTTCGGCCTCGAAGCGCTCGCGCACGGCCCGGCCCTCGTCGGGGCCCAGGAACTCGCCGCGCGAGGAGAGGAACTTGAGCGCGTTCCAGGGCGCCGGGTTGTGGCTGGCGGTCAGGATCACGCCGCCGGCGGCGCGCAGGTGCTCGACGGCGAGCTGCGTCGCGGGCGTGGTCGCGAGGCCGATGTCCACGACGTCGCGTCCCGCCGCGGTCAGCCCGGCGGTCACCGCGCGCAGCACCATCGGCCCGCTCGTGCGCGCGTCCCGCCCGACCACGACCGGCCCTGCGCCGAGCGAGCGCGCGAACGCCGCCGCGAAGTTCGTCACCACGGCGGGCGTGAGCGACTCGCCGACGATGCCGCGCACGCCCGCGACGCTGATCATGAGCCCGGACGACATGCGGCCTCCGTGAGGGCGGTGCGCCCCGGTGAAACGAACGGGCCGGCGTCCGGCGCGGCGACGCGCCCGGCACCGGCCCGAGCGATCCCTCCCGGGCCCTTCCGGGCCCCGGGCGGGTTGCTGCCGTGCGACGGCGTGAAGCGGAAGATGGAGCTGGTGACCGGAATCGAACCGGTGACCCCGTCATTACGAATGACGTGCTCTACCAGCTGAGCTACACCAGCTCCTCGAAGCCCCGGCGGGTGCGCCCTCGGGCGCGCGCGCCGGCACATGGTGCCACCCCCCAGAATCGAACTGGGGACACCGTGATTTTCAGTCACGTGCTCTACCAACTGAGCTAGGGTGGCGAACGCTTTCCGAAGGCCACCAAGCGTGGCGTCGGGGGCGGAGATTTCTAGCACGCGGCTCGCGAAAACGTCAAACCGCGCCCGTGCCCGGGTCCCCTTCGCGGCGCCGCCGGTCGCGCCGGACCGAGCGGCGCTCGGGATTGCGCCGGCGGTCCTCGTTGCCGGCGATCGGCAGCGTGAACGAGAAGATCGTGCTCCACTCGGTCTCGCCCCGCACCCGCACCTCGCCCCCGTGCTCGCGCACGATCTGCTGCGCCAGCCCGAGCCCCACGGCCGCACCGGCGGCCGGCCCGGTCGCGAACGGCACGAACAGGTGGTCGAGCAGGTCGCCCCCCTGGCGCTGCCCGTCGAACGCGATCTCGACGAGCGCGTAGTCGCCGGCCCGGCGGGACTCCACCTGGATACGCCCGCCCGCCGAGACGCATTCGAGCGCCCAGGCGACGACGTTCTCGACCACCCGCTGGATGCGCGGCGCGTCGAGCAGCAGCGACGGCACGTCCGGCGCGAGCTTCTTCATGAGGCGGACGCGCCGCCGCACGAGCGTCTCGCTGCTCCGCAGCAGCGCCTCCTGCACGACCGCGTTCAGCGACTGGACGCGCAGGCGCGGGCGCTCGAGCTGCGCGTACTGCTGCTGCTCGGCGAGCATCGCCTCGAGCCGCGCCGCCTCGCGCACCACGATCTCGAGGTACTCCGTGCGCGCGTCGTCCCCGGCCAGCTCGCGCTGCGCGCGGCGCGCGAACGCGGTGATCGAGGCGAGCGGGTTGCGCGCCTCCTGCGCGACGCGCGACGCCAGCTCGCCGACGCCCGCGAGCCGGTCCAGCTCGCGCAGGCGCGCCGCCTGCTCGCGGTGGCGCTCGCCCGTGCGCCGCATGTCGCCGAGCGCGTTCGCGTGCGCGAGCAGCAGGCCCGCGAGCGCGGCCAGCGCCGCGAGGTAGCCCAGGTCGTGCGCCTCGAAGCCCGCCACGGGCTCGCGCCGGTCGGGCCCGTCGTAGACCGCCACCGCGCCCAGCCGCCGCTCGTAAGCGACCACCGGCTGCACGACCCACGCGCTCGTCTCGCCCGCCACGTCCGCGGGGACGTGCGGGCCGTCCTCGCCCCGCGCGCCCGACAGCGCCTGGCCCGTCTCGATCGCCTCGCCCGCGGCCGCGAGCCAGCCCTGCGCGAGCCGCTCGCGCACCGCCGCCGGCCCGTGCGCCACCTCGACGCGCACCGTGCCGTCCTCGGCCGCCAGGTAGACCGCGGCCCCGCGCGCCGCGAGGCCCGACGTCGCGAGCCGCGCGAGCTG
>CAZIXL010000463.1:0-3351 GCA_964542885.1 uncultured bacterium | reverse complement strand
CCGCAGCCCAGCGCGGCACCCAGGTCGTGGACGAGCGTGCGGACGTACGTCCCTCCCGAGCAGCGCACGCGGAAGACGGCGTCGGGCGGCGCGAAGGAGAGCCACGTCCACGCCTCGATCCGCACCGGCCGGGGCGCGCGCTCGACGGTCTCGCCACGGCGCGCCAGCTCGTAGAGGCGGCGCCCGCCCTGCTTGAGCGCCGACACCATGGGCGGCACCTGCAGCCGCTCGCCGGTCAGCGCCGCGGACGCCGCGCGCACGGCCGCCTCGTCCGGGAGCCCGTCGCGCGTCTCGAGCACCCGGCCCTGCGTGTCCTGCGTGTCGGTCACGATCCCGAAGCGCGCCGTGCCTTCGTACGTCTTCGTCCCGCCCTGCCAGACCGCGGCGCAGCGCGTGGCCGCCCCGAGCGCCACGACCAGCAGCCCGCTCGCGCCCGGGTCCAGCGTTCCCAGGTGGCCGGCGGTACGCACACCCAGCCGGCGCCGCACGCGCGCCACGACGTCGTGCGACGTCGGGCCGGCGGGCTTGTCGACCGGGAGCAGCCCGGCCCAGGCGGACGCGTCGTCCGCCGGCGCCGGTGCCGCGGCGGGCTCCGCGCTCACTCGAGGTCCTCGTCCGGCACGGCCTCGCCCGACTCGAGGCGCTTGAGCAGGTCCTCGACGCGGCGGCCGCGGTCGAGCGAGCCGTCGTACTCGAAGCGGATCTCGGGCACCTCGCGCAGGTCGAGCCGGCCGCCCAGTTCGCGGCGCACGAAGCCGCTCGCGGGCCGCAGCGTCTCCAGGGCCCGCGCGCGCGCGCTCCCGTCGCCGCGCCCCGTCACTTCGACGCGCGCGAACGACAGGTCCTGCGTCACCTGGACGTCGGTGACCGTCACCGTGGCGCCGAGGCGCGGGTCGCGCAGCCGGTTCTCCAGGATGTCGGCCACCTCGCGGCGCATGAGGTGCGCGACCTTTTCCGGGCGGATTCTCACTCGAGTCTCTCCTGCCAGTCCGTGAGCTGCGCCTCGAACGTGTGCTCGACCAGTCCGCGCACCGCCTGCAGGCGTTCGCGCACCTGCCCGCCGTCGGCCGCGACCACCGCGACCCCGAGCGCCGCGCGCTGCCAGAGGTCCTGGTGGTCGACCTCGGCCACCGACACCTGCACGCGCTCGCGGATGCGGTCCTTGAGCCCCCGCAGCACGTGCCGCTTGTCCTTCAGCGACCGCGAGGCGGGGATGTGCAGCTCGATGCGGACGATGCCGACGACCATCTGGGCGCCCCCGGCCGGTGAATCGCGCGACCCTCTCGTGGTGTCCCGCAGGCGGGCCGCGCGGGCGGCCCGCCCCGGGTCACGACAGCGTCCGGGCGAGCTCCTCGACCTTGAACGACTCGAGGCGGTCGCCCTCCTGGATGTCGTTCCAGCCGGCGAGCGAGATGCCGCACTCGAAGCCCTGCAGCACTTCGCGGACGTCGTCCTTGAAGCGCTTGAGCATGTCCACGCGGCCGGTCCACAGCGTCTCGCCGGCGCGCACGATGCGGATCTGCTCCGAGCGCCCGATCTTGCCGGTCGACACCATGCAGCCGGCGACGACGGTGCCCTTCGAGAGCTTGAAGACCTGGCGCACCTCGGCCGAGCCGAGCACGACCTCCTTGAGCTCCGGCTTGAGCATGCCCTCGAGCGCCAGCTTCACGTCCTCGACGGCCTTGTAGATGATGTCGTACAGCCGGATCTCGACCTTCTCGCGCTCGGCGATCTCGCGCGCCTTGGCGTCGGGGCGCACGTGGAAGCCGATGATGATCGCGCCGGAGGCCGCCGCGAGCAGCACGTCGGATTCGGTGATCTGGCCGACCGCCTGGCGGATGACGCGCACCGCCACCTCGCTGGTGCCGAGCTTCTGCAGCGACTCGCTCAGGGCCTCGACCGAGCCGTCCACGTCGCCCTTGATGAGCGCCTTCAGCTCGTTCGGGCCGCCCTTCTCGAGCTGGCTGCGGAAGTCGTGCAGCGTGACGGCCTTCTCGGCGCGGAACTCCTGCTCGCGATGCAGCGCCGAGCGCTTCGTCGCGATCTCGCGCGCCTCGCGCTCGTCCTCGAGCGACACGAAGATGTCGCCGGCGCCAGGCGTCGTGTCCCAGCCGAGCACCTCGACCGGGGTCGACGGGCCGGCGTCCTTCACGGTGCGCTTGCGCTCGTCGAACATCGCCCGCACGCGGCCGAAGTTCTGGCCGGCCACGAACGCGTCGCCCACGTGCAGCGTGCCGCTCTGCACGAGCACGCTCGCGACGATGCCGCGGCCCTGCTCGACGCGGGCCTCGAGCACCACGCCGCGCCCGCGGCGATCCGGGTCCGCCTTGAGCTCCAGCAACTCGGCGGTCAGCAGGATCATCTCGAGCAGCTTCTCGACGTTCGTGCCCTTCTTGGCCGAGATCTCGACGCACACGTACTTGCCGCCGAACTCCTCGACGACCACCCCGTGCCCGGCCAGTTCCGTCTTGATGCGCTGCGGGTCGGCGGCGGGCAGGTCGACCTTGTTGATCGCGACCACGATCGGCACGTTCGCGGCCTTCGCGTGGTCGATGGCCTCGATCGTCTGCGGCATGACACGGTCGTCCGCGGCCACGACGAGCACGACGATGTCCGTGACCTGCGCGCCGCGGGCGCGCATGGCCGTGAACGCCTCGTGGCCCGGCGTGTCGAGGAAGGTCACGCGGCGGCCGTCGGCCAGCTGCACCTCGTAGGCGCCGATGTGCTGGGTGATGCCGCCGGACTCGCCGGCGATGACGTTGGCCTTGCGCACGTAGTCGAGCAGCGACGTCTTGCCGTGGTCGACGTGGCCCATGACGGTCACGATCGGCGAGCGCGGCTGCAGGTTCTCGGGCGCGCTCTCCTTCTCGGCCTCGGCGACGTCCTCCTCGCCGAACTCGGACACGAAATCGATCTCGAAGCCGAACTCGTCGGCCACCGCCATCATCGAGTCCTTGTCGAGCCGCTTGTTGATCGTGGCCATGAGGCCCATGCGCATGCAGGCGGTGATCACCTCCTGCGGGCGCACCTCCATCGCGTTCGCGAGCTCCGCGACCGTGATGAACTCGGCGGCCTTGATCGACTTGGTCTCCTGCGGCGCGGCGTCGGTGCCGTCGTCGTCGCGGCGGCGGTGCTTGCGCCGCTGCAGGCCCGACTCGAGGCTCGCCAGGGTCTTGCGGACGCTCTCGGCCGCGAGGCGCTCGTCGACGTACTTCTTCTTCTTGCGGTCGCGCCGGCCACCGCCACCGCCGCCGCCACCGGGGCGCGCGGCGCCGCCGCCGGTCGCGGGCGCGCCGGGGCCGCCACCGAAGCCGGGACGGCTGCCGAAGCCGGGACGTCCGCCGCCCTGCG
>CAZIXL010000462.1:0-3359 GCA_964542885.1 uncultured bacterium | reverse complement strand
CGCGCGAGCACCGGGCCGACGTGCGCGTGGTCGCGGCGACGAACCGCGACCTCGCGCGCGAGGTGCGCGAGGGCCGGTTCCGGCGCGACCTGTACGAGCGCCTCAACTACCTGCCGATCCGCGTGCCGCCGCTGCGCGAGCGGCGCGAGGACGTGCCCGACATCTTCCGCCACTGCCTCGACCGCACCGAGGCGGGGCGCTGGCTCGCGGTGAGCGACGAGGCGATGCGCTGGCTCGCGGCCCTCGACTTCGACTGGCCGGGCAACGTGCGCCACCTGGAGCAGCTCGCCGCGCGCGTCACCAGCGACCCGCCGGCGCGCCCGCTCGGTGTGGACGACCTGCGCGGGCACGTCGACTCGATGCGGTCCGCGCGGCCGGGCGGCGCGGACGCGCCGGCCCGCGCGCCCGCGGCGGCGACCGTGGAGTCCGCGCCCGGCCACGACCTCGCGAGCCAGCTCGCGCGCGCGGAGCGCGAGCTGATCGAACGCGCGATGCGCGAGCACCCCGGCTGCACGCGCGCCCAGCTGGCCGCGGCGCTGGGCATCAAGCGGTCGACGCTCTTCAAGAAGCTCGCGCAGTACGGCCTGGGCTGACGCGCGACCGGTGCCTGCGAAACGAGGCGGCCGCCCCCGCGAAGGGGGCGGCCGCAGCCGCTGCCACGGGGTCCGCGGCCCGGCTCAGCGGGCGACCACCGCATTCGCGGGGCGTCCCGCGAGCAGCGGCGTCGCCGCCCGGTCGTCGAACAGCGGGGTCGGCAGCTCGGGCGACCAGCGCGCGAGCAGCGCGTAGAGCGCCACGCCGATCCGGCCTTCACGCGGCGCTTCCAGCCGGGGGTCCCAGAACGCCGCGTCGTCGAACCGGAAGTTGGCCTCGGAGCTCTGCAGGCCGCGGCCGTGCTCGGCCGAACCCGAGATGCTCCACAGGCGCCTGCCGTCGGCGCCGGTGAGCGTGGCCGTGAGCGCGACCGTGCCGCGCCCGCCGTCGGCCAGCTCCCAGCGCTCGATCCGCAGGCTCAGCACCGCGTCCACGCCCAGCAGCCGCGCCGCGAGCGCGGCGCTGCGCGGCGACGCGGCGCCGTCCCTCCAGATCTCGCCTTCGATCGTGCGGACGAGCTCGCCCCCGCCCGCGGGCGCGCGCTCGAGGCGCGCGACCACGTCGCAGCAGGGGATCCACACGGCCGCGGTCCCGCAGCACAGGTCCTTCCAGCCCTGCGCCACGGCACGCTCGGCCGCGGGGTCGTCCGCGATGGCCACGACGGGAAGCATGGCGACGCGCGCCATCGGTCGCGTCGCGAGCGCGTTCGAGGCCCAGACCTCGTCGCTGCCGGCAGACCGGGCCGCGGGGGATGCGATGCCCAGCGCCAGGAGCGCCAGCGCCCCGGCCACCAGGGCCGTGTGAACCGGACGATTCGCTCTCATGGCGTCCTCCTCTCCGGGTGCTCGGTGCGTCACCCTGCAGGAGGCCTTCGCATCCGGCGTGCCGCCTTTCGCGCGGGCGCGCGCCGGGGCGCGCCGCGACCAGAGCACGATGGGCCGCGCGCAATTGCGGGGCGCGGCGCGCACGGCGAGCGGCAGCGCGAGCGGCGCGAACGTCCGCGCGCATGGAGCCGGGGCTCCACGGTGGTGGACTCGCGGTCCGCGCACGCGGACTCCGGCGCGTCAGCGCGGCGTCGCGGAAGGCGGCGGCGCCACCGGGCCGCCGGTCGCCGGCTCGGCGGGCGCCGCGGCCGGCGCGGGCGCGCCGCCGCCGGGGCGCTCGGGCAGCAGGAGCGACAGCACCACGCTCGTCGCGAGCGTGCCCAGCACCACGCCCAGCGCGACGACGTTGTCGATCTTCGCCGGCGTGTGCGCGAGCAGCATCTTGACGCCCGCGAACGCGAGCACCAGCCCGAGCGCGGGCTTGAGGAAGCGGAACGCGTGCAGCGCGCGCGCGAGCAGGAAGTAGAGCGAGCGCAGGCCGAGGATCGCGAAGACGTTCGACGTGAAGACGATGAAAGGGTCGAGCGTCACCGAGAACACCGCCGGGATCGAGTCGATCGCGAACATCAGGTCGGTGGCCTCGACGCACACGAGCACGACCAGCAGGGGCGTGGCCACGCGCCGGCCGTTCTCGAACGCGACGAAACGGTCGCCGTGGAAGCCCGTGGAGACCGGCACGAAGCGGCGGAACAGCCGCACGAGCGGGTTGCGCTCGGGCTCCACCGCCTCCGAGCGGTTCGCGAACATCTTCACGCCCGCGACGATCAGCAGCGCCCCGAACAGGTAGAGCACCCACTCGGCGCGGTGCACCAGCGCGGTGCCGAGCGCGATCATGGTGAAGCGCATGATCACCGCGCCGAGCACGCCCCAGAAGAGCACCTTGTGCTGCCAGCGCTCGGGCACCGCGAAGTAGCCGAACAGGAGCGCGATGACGAACACGTTGTCGGCCGACAGCGACAGCTCGAGCAGGTACCCGGTGAAGAACTCGAGCGCCTTCGCGTCGCCCGCGAAGCGCCACAGCCCGATGCCGAACAGCGCCGCGAGCGTCACCCAGGCCGTCGTCCAGCCCAGGGCCTCGCGCCAGTGCACGACGTGGCTGCGGCGATGGAACACACCGAGGTCCAGCGCGAGCATCACGAGGATGAACACGGTGAACGCGATCCAGGCGAACGGCGGGACGTGAAGCACGCGGGACCTCGGTGTGGGTTGGGGAAGGGGCGGCCGGCGCCGCCCGGCTCAGGCGAACCGGGCGGGCGCGGGCGCGATGCGTCGTCGTTCCTCGGGTCGCTGGCGGCGGCGGCCCTCGCGGCGGGCGAGTTGACCGTACAGGTCCGCCATCACCTTGCGCCACGCGGCCTCGACCGTGTGGTCGTGGGCCTCGGCCTTCAGGTCGGGTCCCGGCACCCGCAGGTGCGCGCGCGCGACCCACGCGGGCGTCGCGTCGCGGCGGCGTTGGAGCTCGACCTCCGCATCCGAGACGGGGACGAAGCGGCGCAGCCGGTCGATCTGGTCCTTCACGAGGCGCTGGAGCGCGGCGCTGCTCTTCCAGCCGCGGAGACGGAAGTCGAACGTCATGATCGGATGCCTCCCGTGGTCGGCCCGTGACGCCGCGCGCCGGGGACCGGGGCCGTCCCGACCCTCCGCCGCGCGACGGGAGGAACCATCGGGCCTGCCGAGCTCTTAGACCATGACGACTTTTCTAATGAACTCTTCGGTCTGGTCGAATAGTCTGGGGCCATGGCGGCGCTGAACTACCACTACCTGCGCTACTTCTGGACGGTCGCGCGCGAGGGCTCGCTGCGGCGCGCGTCCGAGCGTCTGCACGTCTCGCAGCCGACGATCTCGGCGCAGGTGAAGGCGCTCGAGGAGCAACTGGGCGAG
>CAZIXL010000461.1:0-3367 GCA_964542885.1 uncultured bacterium | reverse complement strand
CGCGAGGCAGTCGCCCATCACCTGCGTGAGCGTCACGCTGGTCGTGGGCGTCAGGTCCATCGGGCACGCTTCGGTCACCGGGCCCAGCACCAGGCACACGTCGCTGTGCGCCTCGAGCGGCGAGCCGGGCGTCGCGACGATGCTCACCATGGGCAGGCCGTGGCGCTCGAGGTACGGGAGCAGCGCCAGCAGTTCCTCGGTCGCGCCGCTCTTCGAGACGAACAGCGCCACCTCGCCGGGGGCGAACAGGCCCGCGTCGCCGTGCATCGCGTCGGCCGGGTGCAGGAACACGGCGGGCGTCCCGGTGCTGGTGAGCGTGGCCGCGATCTTCTGCCCGATCAGGCCGCTCTTGCCGACGCCCGACACGATGACCTTCCCGCGGCAGTCCGCGAGCACCTGCACGGCCTGCTCGAACGACGGTCCCAGGCGCTGCTCCAGCGCGGCGACGGCCTGCGCCTCGATGCGCACGACGTTGCGGGCCAGCGCGAGCAGGTCGGGTTTCACTCGGTCACCTCGTAGCGCGCGAGGACCTTCGCCCAGGCGCCGTTGTGGCGCAGGATGGCCTCCACGGCCTCGCGCACCGCGCCGGCGCCGGCACGGGCCGTGGTGACGGTCTTCGCGAACGGCAGGATTTCCGGCGTCGCGTCGGCCACCGCGATCGGCCAGCCCACGCGCTTCATGAGCGGCACGTCGGGCAGGTCGTCGCCGATCATCGCGCACGCGTCCCAGCCCACGCTTTCGCGGGCGAGCACCTTCTCGGCCACCACCACCTTGTTGCGGGCCCCGAGGTAGTGTTCGAGTTTCAGGTCGTGCATGCGCGCCTGGCCGGCGAGCGACATGCGACCCGAGATCACGACCGGCAGCACGCCCAGTTCGCGCGCCCATTCCAGCGCGAGGCCGTCGCGCACCCAGAAGTTGCGGAAGTCGCCGTCGCGCGAGAACCCGATCACGCCGTCGGTCAGGGTGCCGTCGAGGTCCAGGAACAGCACGCGCACGGGCCCTGCGATGGGCGCCTCAGCCACGGGGAACCTCCGTCACCGCCTCGCGCACGCGCCGCGCCTCGTCGAGGAACGCCTCGGCCTGTTCGAGCGGGAGCTGTGTCGCGGCGTCGCTCAGCGCGCGGGCGGGATCGGGGTGCGTCTCGAAGAACAGGCCGTCCAGCCCGCACGCGACCGCCGCGCGCATGAGCGGGAACGCGAAGCGCCGGTCGCCGCCGGTCTCGAGGCCTCCGGGGCGCTGCAGGCTGTGCGTCGCGTCGAACAGCACCGGCCAGCCCAGGTCGCGCATGACCACCAGCCCGCGCATGTCCACCACCAGGTCGCCGTAGCCGAACGTGGTGCCGCGCTCGGTGAGCAGGATCCGCGAGCCCCCCGCTCCCGCCACCTTCTCGATCGCGTTCTGCATGTCGCCGGGCGCGAGGAACTGGCCCTTCTTCACGTTCACGACGCGGCCCGTCGCGGCCGCCGCGACCAGCAGCGCCGTCTGCCGGCAGAGGAACGCCGGGATCTGGAGCACGTCGGCGACCTCGGCCGCGGTCGCGGCCTCGGCGGGCTCGTGCACGTCGGTGAGCACCGGCACGCCGAACTCGCGCTTCACGCGCGCCAGCGCCTCGAGCGCCTCGTGCATGGGCAGGCCCGTGAAGGACTTTCCGCTCGAGCGATTGGCCTTCCGGTACGAGGCCTTGAAGACGAAGCCCATGCCGCGGCCCTCGCACAGGCGCTCGACCCGCTCGGCCACGCGCAGGCACAGCTCGGCGCTCTCGACCACGCACGGGCCGGCCACCACGAGCAGCGCGGGGCCGCCCGCCTCGGCGTCGCCGATCCGGAACCGGTTCATCCCTGGTGCGCCTCCGTGGTGGTCTCGCTCTCGGACGTCCGCTCGAGGTCGGGAGCGTACGCGTCGTCGCCGAGGCGCGCGCGGCGCCGTTCGAGCGAGGCGCGGACGAAGTCGGTGAACAGCGGGTGCGGCTCGAACGGGCGGCTCTTGAGCTCGGGATGGAACTGCACCGCCAGGAACCACGGGTGGTCGGGCAGCTCGACGATCTCGACCAGCTCGCGGCCGACGCACTTGCCCGACAGCACGAGCCCGCGCGACTGCATCTGCGCCGTGTAGCGGTTGTTGAACTCGTAGCGGTGGCGGTGGCGCTCCTCGACCTCGGTGCGGCCGTAGGCGCGCGCCGCGAGGCTGCCCTCGCGCATCGCGCAGCGATAGGCGCCCAGGCGCATCGTGCCGCCCTTCTCGGTGACGCCGGCCTGGTCGGCCAGCAGGTCGATCACCTTGTGCTCGCTCGAGCCGTCGAACTCGCTCGAGTTGGCGTCGGCCCAGCCCACGACGCTGCGCGCGAACTCGACCGTCGCGACCTGCATGCCCAGGCAGATCCCGAAGTACGGAATGCTCTTCTCGCGCGCGTAGCGCACGGCCGCGATCTTGCCCTCGATGCCGCGCTCGCCGAAGCCGCCCGGCACCAGCACGCCGTCGACGTCGGCCAGCCGCGCGGCCGCGTCGGCCTTCTCGAGGTCCGTGCTCTCGATCCAGCGCAGGTGGACGCGCGCGTGGTTCGCCGCGCCCGCGTGGACGAACGCCTCGCTGATGCTCTTGTAGGCGTCGCGCACGTGCGTGTACTTGCCGACGACCGCGATCTCGCACGACTTCTCGGGATGCGTCACGCGGCGCACGTAGTCGTTCCACGCCGCCAGGTCGGGCGGCTGCGCGTTGCCGTCGGGCAGCCCCAGGCGCTCCACGACCAGCGAGTCCAGCCCGCCCGCGTGGAAGACGCCAGGGACCTCGTAGATGCTCTTCACGTCGGTGGCCGCGATCACGGCCTCGGTCGGCACGTTGCAGAAGAGCGCGATCTTCTCGCGCACGTCCGAGCCCAGCGGCGCCTCGGAGCGGCAGAGCAGGATGTCGGCCTGGATGCCGATCTCGCGCAGCTCCTTCACGGAATGCTGGGTCGGCTTGGTCTTGACCTCGCCCGCCGCCTTGATGAACGGCACCAGCGTCACGTGCACGAACAGCACGTCGCGCCGGTGCTCGAGCTTGAGCTGGCGGACCGCCTCGAGAAACGGCAGCGACTCGATGTCGCCCACCGTGCCGCCGATCTCGACGATGTGCACGTCGGCCTGCGTCGTGAGCGAGAGCGAATGGATGCGCTTCTTGATCTCGTCCGTGACGTGCGGGATCACCTGCACCGTGCGGCCCAGGTAGTCGCCGCGGCGTTCGCGCGAGAGGATCGAGTCGTAGATCTGCCCGGCCGTCACGTTGTGGCTGCGCGTGACCGAGGCGTTCGTGAAGCGCTCGTAGTGGCCCAGGTCCAGGTCGGTCTCGGCGCCGTCGTCGGTCACGAACACCTCGCCGTGCTGGAACGGCG
>CAZIXL010000460.1:0-3379 GCA_964542885.1 uncultured bacterium | reverse complement strand
TGCTGTCGTCGCGCTGGTACGACCCGCAGGCCGAGGGCGGCTCGCACGAGGGCCCGGTCGGCCGCGTGCTCAAGCGCTTCAACGACGGTTTCGAGGGGCTCGGCCGGCGCTATCGGGCGATCATCCGCTGGTCGCTGCGCCACCGCCTGCTCACGGTCGGCATCGCCTCGCTCACGTTCGTGGTCGCCATCGCGCTGCCCATGCTGGGCGCCGTCGGCGGCGAGTTCATGCCGCGCTCGGACGAGGGCCAGACGAGCGTCGCGTTCGAGACGCCCGTCGGCTCGTCGATCGCGTACACGAAGTCGAAGGGCCTCGAGATCGCCCACTGGCTCGAGCAGCGCCCCGAGGTCGCGTACACCTACCTCACGGTCGGCGGCTCGGCGCAGAACAACGAGGTCAACCGCGGCAGCGTCTTCGTCAAGCTCAAGCCCCGGCACGACCGCAAGCTGAGCCAGCAGGCGTTCGAGACCGACATCCGCCGGACGCTGGGCCGGTTCACGGACTCGCGCGCGCGCGTGCTGCAGGGCGGCGCCGTGGGCGGCTCCTCCGCGCCGATCGTGATCAACCTGAACGGGCCCGACCTGAACGAGCTGCGCTCGCTCTCGGACCGCGCCATCGCGGCGATCCGCGACGTGCCGGGCCTGGTCGAGCTGCACTCCTCGCTCGAGGGCCGCAAGCCCGAGTGGATCGTCGACGTGGACCGCGACCTCGCCGCGCAGGTCGGGCTGTCGATCGGCCAGGTCGGCGCGTCGCTGCGCCCGGTGCTGTCGGGCGAGAAGGCCGGCGACTGGGAGGACGAGACCGGGCTCGCGCACGACGTGCGCGTGCGCATGGCCCCCGAGTTCCGCGAGTCCAACCAGGACCTGCTGCGCGTGCCCATCGCCACGTCGCAGGTGGACGCGCAAACGGGCGCGCCGGTCATGGTGCCGCTCGGGCAGGTCGCCACGCTGCGGCGCGGCGGCGCCCCGGCGCAGATCGACCGCCAGAAGCTCGAACGCGTGGCCACGATCGAGGGCAACTTCCAGGGCCGGGCGCTGACCGACGTGACCGGCGAGATCCAGAAGCGCCTCGAGGCCATGTCGCTGCCGCCGGGCTACCGCTTCGACTTCGGCGGCGAGCAGCAGGACTTCGTCGAGACCGTGGGCTACATGCTCGAGTCGCTGACGATGGCGGTCGTGTTCCTCTACATCATCCTCGCCAGTCAGTTCGGCTCGTTCCTCAAGCCCCTGGCGATCATGCTGTCGCTGCCGCTGTCGCTCGTGGGCGTCATGCTCGCGCTGGCGATGACGCGCGGCTCGCTCAACATCATGAGCATGATCGGCATCATCATGCTGATGGGCCTCGTGACGAAGAACGCGATCCTGCTCGTGGACTTCGTGAACCAGGCGCGCGAGAAGGGCCAGGAGCGCTCCGAGGCGCTGGTCGACGCGGGCCAGCTGCGGCTGCGGCCGATCGTCATGACCACGCTGGCCATGATCTTCGGCATGATCCCCACGGCGCTCGCGCTGGGCGAGGGCGGCGAGTTCCGCGCCCCGATGGCGCACGCCGTGATCGGCGGGCTCATCACCTCGACGCTGCTCACGCTGGTCGTCGTGCCCGTCGTCTACACGTACCTCGACGACTTCGGTGCGTGGTGCGGCGTGTGGGCGGCGAAATGGTTCGGCGAACCCGCGGAGGCCCCGCATCCGCCGCGCACCGAGGTGCCGGCGCGCGACGAAGGCCGCGCGCCCGAGTTCGGCGCGCCCATGCCCGGCGCGACGCCGACCGGCCTGAGCTGAGCGGCGCGCGACAACGCGGGCCGGAGGCGATAGTCTCCGGCCCGCGGTTCATTCCGCCTCCATCCGCGGAGCCACCACCCGAGACACCCGGCGCGGCCGGGCACGAAAGGACTCCTCCCATGCAGAGCACCGCGACCGCCGTCTGGACCGGCGGCCTGAAGGACGGCAAGGGCCAGCTGGCCGCCGGCACCGGCTCGTTCTCGGGCCTGCCCTACGACTTCGGCAAGCGCTTCGAGGGCGCGAACACGCCGGGCACGACGCCCGAGGAGCTGATCGCCGCCGCGCACTCGGGCTGCTACGCGATGGCGTTCTCGGGCAACCTGGGCGCCGCGGGCTTCACCGCCGAGAAGATCAGCGTCAAGGCGACGGTCACGCTCGACCGCGTGGACGGCAAGCCCACCGTGACCACGTCGGCGCTCGTCATGGCCGCGAAGGTGCCCGGCATCGACGCCGCGAAGTTCGCCGAGATCGCCGAGGCCACGAAGACCGGCTGCCCGATCTCGCGCCTGCTGAACGCGAAGTTCACGCTCGAGGCGAAGCTCGAGGGCTGACGCCCGCGCGCCGCGAAACGACGACGGCCCGGCGGATCGCTCCGCCGGGCCGTCGTGCCTCGGGCCCTCAGAACTTCACTTCGACCGGCACGGGCGAGTTGTCGACGATCACTTCCTTCGTGCCGAGCACCGCGCCCGTGTCCTTGTCGCGCACCTCGATCGTGCAGCGGCCGGGGTCCACGTCGCTCACCACGAGCGGCGCGTAGCCGCGGAACTTTCCGCGCACGTAGACCTTCACCGCGCCCTGGCGCGCCCGGATCGACAGGATGCCGCTGCCGACGCGGAAGTCCTGCTTCACGTGCTCGGACTTGCCGGCGCGGACCTTCTTGATCTGCACGGCCTCGTGGTAGTCGGGGTGGACGAAACGGAACCGGTGTTCGCGGTTCGGCTCCATGACGAAGTCGGCCTTCTTGATGAGCGTCGGGTAGAGCACGCCGTCGACCCACACCTGGGCCTCGGGATCGCACTCGACGGTCACCTTCGAGCCGCCGGTGAACTGCCACGGCGCCTCGCGCACCGGCGACGTGGCCGGCGGCGCGGCCGTCGACGACGGCTCGGTCGCGACGGGCTCCTGCGCGGCCGCGAGCACGACCTTGACGAACGTGTTCGTCCCCGCCGCGACGCGCGCGGCGCGCGTGTTGCTCCACTTCTCGTAACCTTCGCTGCTCACTTCGAGCGAGTGCGTGCCCGGGTCCACGACCATGAACCACGACGCGGGATCGCGGCTGGTCGCGGGCAGGCCGTCGACGAGCACCTGGTCCGCGTGCGGATCCACCGCCACGAACAGCGTGCACGCGAGCGCGGAGGTCGACACCAGCTCGAGCCGCAGCGCCCCGGGCTGGCCGGGATCGAGGTTCACCGTCGTGTCGCGCGTCACGTAGCCGGCGAGCGTCACGCGCACGCGCGTGGGCCCCGGCTTCAGGTTCTCGAACCACGTCGGGCTGACGCGCGTCTCGCCGGTGGCGGGCAGCAGCACCTGCGCGCCCTCCGGCACCGTCTCGACGTCGAGGCGCAGCGTCGTGTCGGCGGGCGTGAGGGCGAAGTCGTCGG
>CAZIXL010000459.1:0-3384 GCA_964542885.1 uncultured bacterium | reverse complement strand
CTCGAGCTTGCGCGACTGCCGCTCGCGCTCCTCCTGCTCGCGTTCGCGGCGCTCGAGCTCGCGCCGGGCGCTGATGTCGACGAGCGTGGCGATCACCACCAGGCCGTGGTCGGTCTCGACCGGGTTGAGCCCGATCTCGACGGGCACCTCGCGGTCGTCGCGCCGCAGTGCGTACAGGTCGCGACCCGCGCCCATCGCGCGGTGGCTGGGCGAGGCGAAGAAGCCGCCGCGGAACGCCGGATGCCCGGAGCGGAATCGCTCGGGGATCAGGGCTTCGACGCTGCGCCCGTGCAGCTCGCCGGGGCCGTACCCCAGCAGCCGCTCGCTCTCGCGGTTGGCGAGCAGGATGCGCCCGGCGGAATCGACGGCCAGCATGCCCGCCGGTGACAATTCGAAGGCGACGCGGAAGAGGTCCGCGCCGGGAACGGAAGGTGTGATCATCGGCACTCCCAACAAGTGTCGAGGGACGGGCGCAGTATCGGTGCGCATGCTGCCGCGGCCAAGTGAAAAGCGAGTGTGGAAATGTCCGGGTTCACTCCGTCGCCCGAGCGGCCTATCCTGCGGGCCGGCTCGCAAGCCAGAAACCCACGGGGGCACGTCCCATGTTGCGAATCGTCTTTCTCGCGGCCTTCCTGCTCACCGCCCGATCCACCGTCGCCGGGGTGCGCCCCGTGCCGCCCGAACCACTCACGCCGGGCGAGCGCGATTCGCTCACGCACGTGATCGAACAGGATCGCCTCGACACGGAGAACTACCTGAAGTCGAGCCCGACTTCCTATTTCGCCGCCGTCAACCGGGTGGATTTCGGCCAGCGGACCACGCTCGTCGTCGGCCGCGCGCGCGACTGCGACGTGATCGTCGACGATCCCGAGATGCCCGAGCACGCGCTGAGCGTGACCGTGGTGGGCGACTCCTTCCACGTCGAGGTGCTCGATCCGCTGGCGCACGTCACGGCGAAGGGCGAGCCGGTGCACGACGCGATGGTCGGACCGTCGGGGCTCGACGTGGGCCGCTTCGCGATCCGGCTCTCGCACCAGCGCTTCCCGGCCATCATCGTGTTCGACCCGAAGAGCCCGCGCTTCGCGGAGTACGCGCCGACGCCCGAGTTCCCGGCGGACTTCGCCTACCGGTTCGTGGCGCCGCTCGTGCCGAGTCCCAGGCCCGACACGGTGATCATCCTGTCGACGCGCGGCAACGAGCGCCGCGCGCTGCGCGTGGGCTGGTTCGACCTGAAGATCGGCGGCAAGGCCTGCCGGCTCGAAGCGCAGCGCCTGCTCGAACCGGGCGTGGGCGAGAAGTCGGTGAGCCTGTTCTTCCGTGACGCGACCACCGGGCACGAGTCCTACGGCGTGGGCCGCTACGTCGACCCCGAGCCGCTGCCGGACGGGCGCTGGATCATCGACTTCAACATGGCCTACAACCCGGCGTGCGCCTACAGCCCGTACTACAACTGCCCGATCCCGACCAAGTCGAACACGCTCCCGGTCGCGATCCGCGCGGGCCAGATGGACCCGCACATCGCGGGGCACTGACGGTCGTGAACACCACGGCCCTCGCTCGGCGCCTGCCGGGGCGCGGGACCGCGTGGCGCGCGTGGGCGCTCGCCGGCGCCGCGGGCGTGCTCGGCCTGGCGGTGCTCGCGGCGTGGACGCCGCCCGCCGGCGAGGCGTGGAGCACGTGCCTCTTTCGCCGCGTGACGCACGTGCCGTGCGCGACGTGCGGCATGACGCGGGCACTCTCGTCGCTCGCGCACGGCGACCTGGCGGGCGCGCGCGCGCGCCATCCGCTCGCCGTGCCGTTCGCGGCCGAGGCCGCGCTGCTCTGGCTGCTCGCCCCGCTGGCGATCCGGCGGCGCTGGGCGCCGCCCGAGCGCTGGCTGCGCGCGTGGCTGCTCGCGCACGGCGTGCTGCTGCTGGCCGTCTGGGGCGCGCGCCTCGCCGCCTGAGCGCGGCGCCGCCCTCAGGCCAGGCCGGCGTCGCGGCGCCGGCGCGCCGCGAGCCGCGTGCGCGCGGCTTGCTGCACCAGGTCGAGCATGCCGATCAGGCCCTGGCCCTTCCCCATCGACAGGTCGCGCCCGAAGATGCGGAAGATCACGTCCTGCGGGATCGCCGCCAGGCTCTCGAGCGGCTGGCCGGCGCACGTCTCGCGCAGGATTTCGGCCCACGCCTTCGCCGACAGGCCCTGCGGGTTCTCGACCGCGAAGTGAAGGTCGAGCGTGCCGTCGGCGCGTTCGACCGGGAAGACGAACGCCTCCGACTCGCAGCGCGGCGCGCGGTTCGCTTCCGGGAACGGCCGCGTGGCGACCGCCGCCGGCACCTCGTCGAACTGGTCCGCGTACTCGATCAGCGACTCGGCGCGCAGCGTGCGGTCCATCGATTCGAAGTCGGCGGCCAGCGCGGTCAGCGCCGCGGGCGGCTGCGCGCCGCTCACGGCTTTTCGATGGGCACGCCGACCGAGTTGCCCCACTCGGTCCAGCTGCCGTCGTAGTTGCGCACCCGGCCGTAGCCGAGCAGGTAGGTGAGCGCGAACCACGTGTGGCTGCTGCGCTCGCCGATCCGGCAGTAGGTCACGACGACGTCGGACGGCTTGAGGCCCGCTTCGCCCTCGTAGATCGCGCGCAGCTCGGCGGCGGTCCGGAACGTGCCGTCGGCCGGGTTCGTGGCGCGCGCCCACGGCACGTTCTTCGCGCCGGGGATGTGGCCGCCGCGCAGCACGCCCTCCTGCGGGTACTCGGGCATGTGCGTGCGCTCGCCCGTGAACTCCTGCGGGCTGCGCACGTCGATGAGCGGCAGCCGGGCCGCCGAGTGGCGCAGCACCTCGTCGCGGAACGCCCGGATGCGGTGGTCGTCGCGCATGGGCGCGACGTAGGTCGTGGGCGCGATCTTCGGCTTCTCGCGCGTGAGCAGGCGCTTTTCGCTCTCCCACTTGAGCCGGCCGCCGTCCATCACGCGCGCGTTCGTGTGCCCGAAGAGCTGGAACACCCAGAACGCGTAACACGCCCACCAGTTGCTCTTGTCGCCGTAGAACACGACGGTCGTGCCCTGCGTCACGCCGATGCGCGACAGCAGCGCCTCGAACGCGGGCCGGTCCAGGTAGTCGCGCCGCACGGGGTCGTTCAGGTCGGCGGCCCAGTCCACCTCGACGGCGCCGGGGACGTGCCCCGAGGGGTAGAGGAGCGGGTCCTCGTTCGATTCGATCACGCGCACGTCGGGGTCGCCGAGGTGCTCGGCGACCCAGGCGGTGCTGACCAGGACTTCGGGATGGACGTAACCGCGTTCGGCGATCTCGGGCATGGATTCCTCTCGGGTGGGCGGATGGCGGCCGCGCTCCGGGGCACGCACGATAGCGCAGGCGCGCGCGCGGCGCAGGGTGCGCAGGTGCGAG
>CAZIXL010000458.1:0-3394 GCA_964542885.1 uncultured bacterium | reverse complement strand
CACTTCGAGCACGTTTCCGCGCAGGCCGCGGGAGCCGTCGTCGGTCACGACGTGCAGGCGGCCGCCGCGCTTCACCACACGCTCGCGCGCGTCGGCCAGCCCGGCGAGCAGCGTGCGCGTGCGGGCGCCGAACACGAACTGCGCCGGGCGCCGCGCCTTCGCGAGCGCGTCGGCCGCCATGAGCAGCGGCGCCACGCCGCGTCCGCCGGCGACGAGCACCGGCGTGCCCGGCCGCTCGAGCGGGTAGCCCCGCCCCAGCGGGCCCGTGACCGCCACGTGCGTGCCGGGCGCCAGCGCCGCCAGCACGCGCGTGCCCGCGCCCACCGGCGCGTAGAGGAAGCCCAGCGTGAGGCCGCGCGCGCGGCGCACGGCGCCCGCGACGCTCATCGGGCGCGGCAGCAGCACGGGCGCCGGCGGCGGCAGGAGCAGTTGCACGAACTGCCCGGCGACCGGCACCGGGAAGTCGGCGGGCAGGTCCAGCTCGAGCCAGCGAAAGCCCGCGCCGTAGTCCGACTGCCGGCGGACGCGCGCGACCGCCTGCCGCCAGGCGCGCGCGGCCACGCGACTCATCGGCCGGACCCCTTCTTCGTGGAGTCGGGCGGCGAGACGGCGGGCGGCGGAAGCGAGTCCGGCAGCGCGGGCACGGCCGGCTTCGCGAGCGAGTCCGGCGACGCCGCGCCGGCCGCGCGCGTGAGCGAATCCGCGGCCGCGGCCCGCGCCAGCGAGTCCCGCGTCGCGGCCGCACGCGCGACCGAGTCGCGGATCGCCGCGGCCGCGCGGGCCATGGAGTCGCTGCGCGCGATCGAGATGCGCCGCAGCGAGTCGGCGCGCAGCTGGAACGCGCGCACCATCGAGTCCCGCGGGGTCATGACGTGCATCGAGTCGGGGCCCGGGAACAACCCGACGGGATTGCGGCGGCCGCCGGGGCCCAGCAGGCCCATGCGGATCGAATCCGCGCGGCCGAACGCGCCCGCGCCGATCGCCGGCACAATCGCCGGCGGCTGGGCCAGCGCCGTGTCGGCCCGCGTCGTGTCGGGCGCCGGGGGCGCCGGCAGGACGATCAGGCTGTCGGGGACGTGCTGCCCGTCCATCTCGAGGTAATCGCGCGCCGCCACCTGCGCCTCGGTCGCCGGGTAGTGGTGCACGACCTCCCAGAACAGCGAATCGGCCGCGCCCTTGCGGTCCATCTTGCGCGACAGCACCCAGGCCTGCGCGTTGATCGCGCGCCCGGCCACCGCCGTGCCCGCGTAGTCGGTCGCGACCTTGCGGTACTCCTCGAGCGCGCGGTCCGGCTTGTCGAGCTGGAAGAGGTAGAGCTCCGCGGTCAGGAACGCCGCCTCCGCCTTCTTCGCGAGCGAGTCGGCGCCCGTGCCCGTGCGGTACTGCTCGATGCGCTGCAGGTTGTCGGCGCGCTGCTGGGCGAGCTGCGTGAAGCCCGAGGTCCCGAACTGCTCCTTCACCTTGCCGTACTCCTCGAGCGCGCGGGTGAAGTCGTCGAGGCCCGTCTCGTAGGCGAAGCCGATGCGGTACTGCGCCTCGGCGGCCAGCGCGGACTTGGGGTAGTCCTGGACCACGCCGTTGAAGCGGTCGAGCGCTTCGGCCGGCTTGCCCGCCAACAGCAGGGCCGTGCCCATGCGCATCACGATGCGCCCGTAGTGGTCGGCACCGACCGGTGGCAGCTGGCCCGAGACCGGCGGCGGGGGCGGCGGCGTGTGGGACAGCTCGTCACGCAGCGTCGCCAGCTCGTCGTCGTAGCGGCGCGCCGATTCGAGGCAGTCCACCTCGCGCATGAAGAACTGGAAGCGCTCCTCGTCGTTTTCGGCGCGCAGCCCGATCTGGTGGAAGTCCGCGCGCGCCTCGTCGTACACGCCCTGCTGGAGCCGCGCCTCGGCGCGCTGCCGCAGCGCGCGGTCGTAGAGCGTGCTCTTCGGGAAGCGCTTCAGGATCTCGCCCGCGTCGTCGCCCGCCTCGGCGTAGTGCTTGAGCGACATCTGCGCGAGCGAGCGCTCGTAGTAGGCGTAGGGCGCCAGCGCGTTCTTCGGCGCCTGGGCCAGGAACTCGTCGAACGACGAGATCGCCTGCGGGTAGCGGCGCGCCTGGCGGTAGGCCAGGCCCAGGTAGAACTCGGCCTCGCCCTTCAGGTCGCTCTTCGGGAAGTTCGACGGGAAGTCCTGCAGCATGTTCACCGTCTGCAGGGGATCGTCGCGCCCGATCAGGCAGCGGGCCCACATGAGGTAGGCGTCGTCCACCCACTTGGACTTGGGGTAGCTGGCGATCAGCTTCTTCGAGTAGTCGAGCGCCTTCTGGTAGTTGGCCGCCTGGCTCGAGTTGGCGCGGTCCACCTCGTAGGGCTGCCCGGTCGTGGCGCGGTCGTAGTACTTCCGGGCGAGGTAGAACGTGTTGTAGTACGCGCACGAGCCGGCGGCCACGCCCAGCGCGACCGCGCACGCGACCACCGTCACCAGGCGCGAACGGGTCAGAGCCCCTCCTGCAGGCTCGTCACGTCGAGCGGCCCGCGGTTCAGCGCCTCGATGCCCGAAACGGCCGCGATCGCGCCGGCGACGGTCGTGATGACCGGGATGCCCAGCGCCACCGCGCGCTCGCGGATGGCCTTCTCGTCGTATTCCGTCTGCCGCCCGAGCGGCGTGTTGAGCACCAGCTGGATCTCCCCGTTCTCCATCAGGTCCACCACGTGCGGGCGGCCCTCGTGGACCTTGAAGACCTCCCGGCACGGAATGCCGTTGCGGGCCAGGAACCGCGACGTGCCGCGGGTCGCCACCAGTCCATACCCCAGTTCGACCAGTTTCTTCGCCATGAACGTGATGGCGCGCTTGTCGTCGTCGCGCACGCTCAGGAACACGGTCCCGCCGGCCGGCAGGGGCTCGCCCGAGCCCAGGTGGGCCTTGGCCAGGGCCCTGCCGAAGTCCAGGTCGCGGCCCATGACCTCGCCCGTGGACTTCATCTCGGGGCCCAGCAGCGCGTCCTCGCCCGGGAACCGGCTGAACGGTAGCACCGGCTTCTTGACGCTGACCATGGTGACCTCCGGCTCCTGGGGCCGGATGTCGGACAGGCGCTCGCCGGTCATGACCCGCGCGGCGAGGCGTGCGAGCGGCATGCCGACCGCCTTCGAGACGAACGGCACGGTGCGCGAGGCGCGCGGGTTGGCCTCGAGCACGTACACCTGCTCGTGGCGCACCGCGTACTGCACGTTCAGCAGGCCGCGCACGCCCAGCGCGCGCGCGAGCTGCGCGGTGATCTTCCGCACCTCGTGCACCGTGTGGTCGCCGAGCGTGAACGGCGGGATCACGCACGTCGAGTCGCCGGAGTGCACGCCGGCCTCCTCGATGTGCTCCATGACCGCGCCGACCAGCACGGTCTCGCCGTCGGCGACCGC
>CAZIXL010000457.1:0-3396 GCA_964542885.1 uncultured bacterium | reverse complement strand
GCATGGACGCGGCCACCTTGGCCCGGGCGTTCGAACCGTTCTTCACCACCAAGGAAGGCACGAAGGGCAGCGGGCTCGGGCTGGCGGTCGTGTACGGGATCGTGCGGCAGACCGAGGGCCAGGTGTTCCTCGACAGCGAATCCGGCCGCGGCTCCTGCTTCACCGTGCTGTGGCCGCTCGCGCCGGCCAGCGAGTCGGCCGGCTCCGACGGGGCCGCGGCGGCGCGCGCCGGCGGGCCGGTGGCACCTTCGACCGTGCTCGTGGTCGAGGACGAGGCGGCGCTCGCCGAGCTCGTGCGCGCGGCGCTCGCGCGCGCCGGTCACACGGTGCACGTGGCCGCGGACGGCGAGGAGGCGCTGGCGATGCTCCTGCGCCTGCCCGAGCCGCCCGACCTGGTGCTCTCGGACGTGATGATGCCGCGCCTCGGCGGCCTGCCCATGGCCGAGCGCATCGCCGAGCGCCACCCCGGCGTACGGGTGGCGTTCATGTCGGGCTACTCCGAGGACCTGCTGGGCAAGCTGCCGGAGCACGCGCGGCGCTTCATCGCCAAGCCGTTCACGCCGCAGGCGCTGTCGGAGTTCGTCGCCGGGCAGTTGCGCGCCGCGCGCTGAGCGCCGCGCTCCGACCGGAAGCTACGCGGCGCGCGGGACCGAGGCTTCCGCGCGCAGGCGCACGTCGAGCAGGCAGGCCTTGTTCACGAGCAGCATGCCGTCGTCCGTGTGCAGCGGGAAGAACTCGTCGGGCTCGTTCAGGAAGTCCGACAGCCGGTTGAACTCGTGCGGCATCTCGATCGCCAGCACGCCCTCGAACGTCCCGCCGGTGAGCCGCACGCGCACGCGCTCCTCGCGCGTGTACTGGTAGTGCGGCCGGCGCACCAGGATCGGCGACACGCCGTGGCCCGCCATGAGCCACTCGATGCGCGCGCGCTGCACGAGCCGCACGCTCTCGTCGGCGTCGTGGTGGAACGGCACGACCCGCGTGGGCGTGTTCAGCCGCTCGAGCAGCGTCTCGGGGCCGTCGTGGTGCTCGGCCCGCGGCGACAGCGAGACGTGGCCCTCCATGGGCTCGCAGCCCGCCAGCGCCAGCCGGACGGGTACGCGCAGCTTCTGGATGTAGCGGGACATGCCGATGGCGTTCTCCGGGGCCGGGGTACCCCGGGGTTGTCGGCACGAAAGGCGCCCGGGATGAGGCCCCAATCGGGGCTGGAGCGCCGCCGGCCCGCCGCCGAAAACCCCGGGGAAACCACCACGCCCACCCGGCGGGCCCTGCCCGCCGTGAACGCCGTGCGGCTGCCGCACGGGAGGAGCCATGGCGCGAATCGACGCGATCCTGAAGCTGGTCAAGGAGCAGGGGGCTTCCGACCTGCACATGACCACCGGATCCCCGCCGATGGTGCGGATCAACGGCGAGATCACGCCGATTCCGTACGAACCGCTCACCAAGGAGATGAGCGAGGCACTGCTGTTCGAGATCATGGAGCCCGCCGTGCGGGCGAAGTACGACCAGAACAAGGACGTGGACTTCTCGTACGAGGTGCCCGGCGTCGCGCGCGCGCGCTGCAACATCTACGAGCAGAGCAAGGGCCCCGCCGGCGCGTTCCGCATGCTGCCGAGCCAGATCCTGACCATGGACCAGCTCGGCCTGCCCGCGTCGCTCGCGCGGCTCGCCGACCTGCCGCGCGGGCTCGTGATCGTCACGGGCCCTCCCGGCACGGGCAAGTCGAGCACGCTGGCCGCGCTCATCGACTACATCAACCGCACGCAGCGCAAGCACATCCTGACGATCGAGGATCCGATCGAGTACCGGCACCAGAACCAGCAGTGCCTGCTCACGCAGCGCGAGGTCGGGCGCAACACGCCCAGCTTCGCCAAGGCGCTCCACGGCGCGCTGCGCGAGGACCCCGACGTGATCATGGTCGGCGAGATGCGCGACGTGGAGACGATGTCGCTGGCCATGACCGCGGCCGCGACGGGCCAGCTCGTGTTCGCGACGCTGCACACCATGAGCGCCACGCAGACGGTGGACCGCATCCTCGACTCGTTCGACGGCGAACGCGCCTCGCAGGCGCGCCTCATGCTCTCGGAGTCGCTCAAGGGCGTGCTCGCGCAGCGGCTGCTGCGCCGCGCCGACGGCAAGGGCCGCGTGCTCGCGATGGAGGTCCTCATGGGCACGCCGGCGGTCGCGGCGCTGATCCGCGAGAAGAAGACCTTCCAGCTCCAGAGCGTGATCCAGACCGGCAAGAAGGAAGGCATGCAGGCCATGGACGAGGCGGTGCTGCAGCTCGTGCGCGAGGGCGCGGTCGCGGCGCAGGACGCCGCGGCCCACCTGTCGAGCAAGGACCTGCTGCCGTCGCTCGAGCGCGCGGGCTCGCCGCCGCGCGCGCAGGCGGCCTGATGCCCGCCTCGCCGGTCCTCTCCGGCGAACTCGGCCTGCTGAGCCTGTTCGACCTCGGCCAGCTCTTCCTGCTGAACGGCGCCTCGGGGGAGCTGTCGATCACGCGCGACGGCCGCCGCGGCTACCTCTACTTCGACCGCGGCCAGATCGTGAACGCCGTCGACGACCAGTTCCACGAAGGGGACGGCGCGGCGTTCGAGCTGTTCACCTGGAAGGTGGGCGCGTTCGAGTTCCGCCCCGGCGCGCCGAAGGGTGCGCGGGCCGTGACCGAGGGCACCGAGGGCCTGATGCTCGAGGCCGCGCGCCGCATGGACGAGCTGGGCCTGGGCGACGCCGGCGAAGAGGCCAAGCTCAAGCAGCGCGCGAGCGCGCTCGACGCGCTGCGCGACGCGTTCCACACGGTCGCCCGCGAGACGGGCACCGGCGCGCGCCCGGCGGGCGCACTCGAGGGCTCGCCGCTCGCGGCGCTCGAATCGCCCGGCGACGCCGTGCTGCTGCGGCCCGGCCGGCCCGTGCGCGCGCGCCGCGGGGGCGCGTGGGCCGACGCCGGCGAGGCGCCGCTCGACCCCGCCGCCTACGACACGTTGCGCACGAAGCTGCTCGAGGCCGCCGGCCCCGGCGCGCGCGACGCCGTGCGTGCGTGCCTCACGACCGGCGAAGACGGCCGCCGCTACGCCGTCACGCGCGTGCCCGGCGAGCACGAGTCGCTCTGGGTGCGGCTCGCCGCGCTGGCGCCGCCGGCACTGGGCGCCCTTCCGGGTGGCGACGCGATCGGCGCGCAACTCGCCGGCGCCGCGGGCCTGCTGCTCGTCGCGGCCCCCGAACCCGAGACGGCCGAGACGTTCTTCCACGCGTGCGTCGCGCACCTGGCGCGCGCGCGCCGCGACGCGCTGTTGCTGGTGAGCGACGCCTCGCGCTGGGCGACCGCCGACGGCACGGGCACCGTGCTGCGCGCGCCCGCGCGCGAAGCCGAGTCGGTGCTGCGCGCGTGCGCCCCCGGCA
>CAZIXL010000456.1:0-3398 GCA_964542885.1 uncultured bacterium | reverse complement strand
GTGCGCGATGTGTGCACGGCGGAGCTCGTAGAGCGGGATCTCAAGCTGCAGCTGGCTATTCTGAGAGCCCTGCTCCGCCTGGTCGACGCGCTCGCACACGGCGCGAGCGTCGCGCGCATCTGCGAGGAGGCCGTCGAGGGCGTGTGCGAGGCGCTCGAGGCCGATCGTGCCGCCCTGCTGCTCACCGACGAGGACGGCGAGATGCGCTACCGGGCGTCGCACGGACTCTCGGACGCCTACCGCGCGGCGATGCTCGAGCGGAAGCCGTGGGAGAACCTGGTGCCGGGCGGGGACCACCTGTCGATGCCCGACGTCGAGAGCATTCCCGAGGCCGTGGGGGTGCGGGACGTGTTCGAGGCCGAGGGCATGCGCGCGAGCCTGCTGCACTGCATCCGCTACGAGGGGCGCCGGCAGGGCCTCCTGGTCGCCTACTGGAACGCGCCCCACCCGACCAGCGAAGAGGAGATCCGCCTGGGAACCACGATCGCCCACACGGTCGGGTTCGTGCTCCACCGCGCGCGCCAGCAGGCCGAGCAGGACCGGCTCGCGATGGCGGTCGACGCGACCCAGGATGCGGTCGTGCTCACGGACGCGAACGGCGTGATCCGCCGCGTGAACCGGGCGTTCACCCGCATCACCGGCTGGGAGGCCTGGGACGTGGTGGGCAAGTCCCCGCGCATCCTGCGCAGTCGCCACACCCCCGCCGAGGTGCATCGCGAGATGTGGCGCACGATCAAGAGCGGCCAGACCTGGTCGGGCCGGCTCGTCGACGTCCGCCGCGACGGCGCCGAGTACCACGCCGCCCTGTCGATCTCGCCCGTCTACGACGATGCCCTGAAGATCACCGGCTACGTCGGCGTGCAGCGCGACGTCTCGCTCGAGATCGCGCGCGAGGAGACGCTGCGGAGGACCGCCGGGCAGCTCGAGGCCACGAATCGCGAGCTGCGCGCCGCCAAGGAGACGGCCGAGTCGGCGGCGCGCGCCAAGTCCGAGTTCCTGGCGGCGATGAGCCACGAGATCCGCACGCCCATGAACGGCGTGCTCGGCTTCACGCACCTGCTCGCCGACACGGCGCTGGACCCGCGGCAGCGCGAGTACGTGTCGATCATCCAGGGCTCCGGGCAGGCCCTGCTCGCGATCATCGACGACATCCTCGACCTGTCGAAGATCGAAGCCGACCGGCTCGAGCTGGAGCCGCGGCCGTATGACCTGCGGCGGGCGGCGCGCGAGGTCGCGGGACTACTCGGCCCGCAGGCGGACCAGAAGGGGCTGGGCCTCGCGTGGACGGCCGACGACGACGTGCCCGACGTCCTGCTGGGCGACGAGGGGCGCGTCCGCCAGGTGCTCACGAACCTGCTCGGCAACGCGATCAAGTTCACCGAGGCCGGCTCCGTGCGCCTGCACCTCGCGCGCGAGACCGCCACGGACGCGCCCGGGTTCGTGCGCGTCTCGGTCGAGGACACCGGCATCGGGATCGCCGCGGAGCAGCTCGGGCTGCTGTTCCAGAACTTCTCGCAGGTCGACCGCTCGATGTCGCGCCGCTTCGGCGGCACGGGACTGGGCCTGGCCATCTCGCGGCGCCTCGTGGGCATGATGGGCGGGCGGATCGGCGTCGAGAGCGAGCCCGGCAGCGGCTCGACGTTCTGGTTCACGCTGCCGGTTCCCGCCGGCACGCTGCGCCTGCCCGAGGAGTCGCCGGCCGGAGCGGCGGAGTTCGCGCTCGTCCGTTCGCGCGAGGACGCCCCGCCGTTGCGCGTGCTCGTGGCCGACGACAACAGCGTGAACCAACTGCTGGCGCGCAGCCTGCTCGAACGGCTCGGCTGTCGCGTGGACGTGGCGGCGAACGGCATCGAGGCCGTCGAGATGGTCCGGCGCATCGGCTACGACCTGGTCTTCATGGACTTCCAGATGCCCGAGATGGACGGCTTCGAGGCCACGCGCGCGATCCGCGCCGCCGGCGAGGGCCGGCCGCGCGTGCCGATCGTCGCGCTCACCGCCAGCGCGCTCCCCGAGGACCGCGAGCGCGCACTCGGGGCCGGCATGGACGACTTCCTGCCCAAGCCGCTGGTGCCGGTGGACCTGGCGCGCTGCGTGGCGCGCTGGGCGGCCTGACCGCGCGGCGCGCGGCTTTGCCCGGCCCCGGCCGCCCGTGTAGCCTGCCCGGCCCTATGGCACGCAAGAAGCGCAGCATCGGAATCGTCGGGGTGCCGGTCGACCTCGGGGCAGGGCGCCGCGGCGTCGACATGGGCCCGTCGGCCATCCGCATCGCGGACCTCGAGAAGAAGCTCGAGGAGCTCGGGCACAAGGTCTACGACCACGGCGACCTCGACGTGATGATCCCCGAGACCCAGAAGGTCGGCACGGGGCGCCTGCGCTACAAGCTGCCCATCCTCGCCGCGTGCACCGACCTCATGAACGCCGTCGACGGCTGCCTCGAGCAGGGACGCATGCCGCTCGTGCTGGGCGGCGACCACAGCATCGCGATCGGCTCGGTGGCGGGCTCGACGGGCTGGTTCGCGAAGCGCGAGGAGTCGCTCGGCCTGATCTGGTTCGACGCGCACGGCGACGCGAACACGCCCGAGACGACTCCCAGCGGCAACATCCACGGCATGTCGCTCGCCGTCTCGCTCGGTTGGGGCGACCACGAGCTGGTGCACCTCGGCGCCCGCGCGCCCAAGGTGCAGCCACGGAACACGGTGCTGATCGGCATCCGCGACATCGACGGCGGCGAGCGCGAGTTCCTGAAGAAGAGCGGCGTCACCTGCTACACGATGCGCGACGTGGACGAGCGCGGCATGCGCGACGTGGTGGACGAGGCGATCCGCCTCGCGAGCGACGGCACGGCGGGCATCCACCTGTCGTTCGATCTCGACGTGCTCGACCCCGAGGACGCGCCGGGGACCGGCACGCCCGTGTGGGGCGGCATCAGCTACCGCGAGGCGCACCTGGCCATGGAGATGTTCCACGACCGCGCGAACATCGTGGCCATGGACCTGGTCGAGGTGAACCCGGTGCTCGACACGAAGAACATGACGGCGGTGCTCGCGGCCGAGCTGGCGCTGAGCGCGCTCGGCAAGACGATCCTGTAGCGCTTCGGGCGGGGCGCCGCGCTACATGCGCCCGCGTTCGGGCGTCGCCTCGCGCCGCGCCGGCCCGGGCGCGACCAGCTCGGCGATCGCGCGCTCGAGCTGCGCGGCCAGCCGCTCGCGGCCCTCGCGGTGCGCGTACGCGGCCTGGATGCGGAGCAGCGCCACCTGCAGGCCCGTGCGCTGCTGGCGCATCGCCTCCTGCACCTCGAACGCCTCCGTCTCGCTGCGCGCGGTGGCGAGCTGCCGGAACAACGCCGCGTAGTCGTGCTGGCCGCGCTCGAGCGCGGCCTGCAGCTCGGTGGCCATGGG
>CAZIXL010000455.1:0-3413 GCA_964542885.1 uncultured bacterium | reverse complement strand
GGGACGACGACCCCGCGCGCGGCGACGCCGCGTGGCGCGCGGCCGCGCCGCTCGACGACGTGCAGCCGTTCGTGACCGGTCCGGGCGACCGCGTGCTCGTGGGCGGGCAGGCCGGCGGCCCGCCGCTCGTGTTCGCGCGCCGCGCCGGGCGCGGGCCCGTGCTGCTGGTCAACGGCACCGGCTTCTGGCGCTGGTCGCTCGCGGGCAACGACGCGCTGGCGGGCGAGCGCGGCCGGCGGCTGTGGCGCAAGGCCGTGCGCTGGCTGTCGGAGCCCGTGCAGGGCGAGCCGCTGCGCGTCCGCCCCGAGCGCTGGCTGTTCGCGACGGGCGAGCGCGCGCGGCTCTTCGCGTCGCTGCAGGACGACGCGATCAGGCCGGTCTCCGGGGCGCGCGTGACGGGCGTCGCGAACGACGGCCGCGGCCACTCGCGCCCGCTCGCCTTCGCCGCGGGCGAGGCGGGCAGCTACGCCGCGGCGCTCGACGGCCTCGAGCCCGGCCGCCGGCCGGTGAGCGCGCGCGCGGTGAAGGACGGGCGCGAGCTGGCCACCGCCACGACCGCGTTCGCCGTGGACACCTGGAGCCTCGAGGCGCTGCGCGCCGAGCCCGACAGCGCGACGCTCGCCGCGGTCGCGCGCGCGGCCGGCGGCCGGGTGGGCGAGGCCGCGCGTGCCGGCGCCTGGGCGCGCGACCTCGACACGCGCGTGCTCACGCGCCGCCGCGCCTCGAGCGCGCGGCTCTGGGAATCGCCGTGGCTCTTCGCGCTGATCGTCGGCGCGCTGGCCGTGGAATGGACGCTGCGCCGCCGGCGCGGCCTGCCGTAGGGTGAGAGCCGTCCTCGCGCACGAGGCGCGGGACCGGAAGGAGGCGGGGATGGAACCCGGGCACGCCATGCGAGTCCGCCTGCTGGCCGCGCTCCCGGCGGCGCTGCTCGCGCTCGCCGTGCTGGCCCCCGGCTGCGCGCGCCGGCCCGCGCCGGACAAGGCGGCGGCGGCCGACTCGCTCGCGAACGGCCTGCCGCGCGCGCTCGTGCCCGTGCTGGACGCGTGGGTGCGCACCTGGGATCCCGCGCTGCCCGGCTTCGCGCCCGAGTCGCTCGCGCGCGTCTCGCGCGTGCCGTTCCGCTTCGACTCGCCGCAGGCGGGCGGGGGCCTGGCCTGGCGGCCCGACGTGCGCGCGCGGGCGCTGATCGTGGTGCTCTCGCCCGATTCGGCGCACGCCGTGGACTACGACCGCTACCTGTCGTTCGATGCCGAGGGTGGATCGCTCGACGTGGGCCGCGAGCCCGACTCCGCGCCGATGTTCTTCGACTACGCCGGCGACACGCTGTGGACGATCGATTTCTGCGGCACCACCTGCTTCTACGACGGCGCGTACTGGATCGACGCGGGGCGCTTCGCCCTGACCGGCGCGACCCGGACGGGCGACGACGCGAACGGCCCCTGGCAGCCGTTCCTCGACGTGCACGACCTGCGGACGCACGCGCGCACGCGCTGGCTCGCGCGCACCGTGGACGACGAGGCGTTCGCCCGCTACCAGCGCGCGTACGACGCGCTCCTGCGCGCCCGCCTGCGCGAGGCCCTGCAGGGCGGCCAGGCCACGACCAGCACCGGGATGGGCCCGACCGCGATGCGGTAGGAGGCCGGTCGCGGGCGGCACGCGCCTTGCCGGCTCCGCGTGCGCGAAGCACGCGAAGAAGTCCCCCGCAGCCACGCGCCCCCGTTCGGTACCTCCATGTCGCTGCATCACCTGGCCGCGGCGCTCGCGCTCGCGGCGTGCGCGCCGGCGGGGCGCGCGATCGTCGCCGAGGTGTACTACGACGCTCCCGGCGACGACACCGGGCGCGAGTTCCTGGAGTTCTACAACCCGCACGCGTTCGCCTGCCCGCTCGCGGGCGCGCGCATCGAATCCGGGGACGGTTCGGCGGCCGGGCGCTGGACGCTCAAGTGGACCGGCGCCCCGGGCGACAGCGTGCCGGCGCTGGGGCGCTTCGTGGTGGGCGGCGCGCTCGTCTCGCCGCCGCCCGACGCGCTCGCCACGCTCGACCTGCAGAACGGGCCCGACGCCGTGCGCGTCACCTGGCCCGACGGCGCGCGCGAGGTGGTGGGCTGGGGCGCGCACGAGTTCGCCGAGTACGCGTGCGGAGCGCCCGCGCCGGACGTGGCCTCGGGCGCTTCGCTCGCGCGCGTGCCCGACGACGCGGACCTGGGCGGCAACGCCCTCGACTTTCGCGCGGCGACACCGTCGCCGGGCGCGCCCAACCAGCGGCTGCGCGATGCGGCGGTCGTGCGCGGCTCGCTCGCGGCGGCGCCCGAGAACCCCGAGCCCGGCGAGGCGCTGCTCGTCACCGTGCGCGTGGCGAATCCCGGCCGCGAACCGTTCGGTGGCGAGGCGCTGCTCACGCTCTCTGGCGACGCGCTCGCCGAGACGCTCGCGTTCGCGCTGCCGTCGGTGGGTGCGGGCGAGACGCTGGCGGTCTCGCGCGGCGGGCCCGCGGGCGCCGCGGGGCGCCGTGCGCTCGTCGCACGCGTGACGCGCGCGGGCGACGAGGTGGCCGCGAACGACGCCGACACGCTCGCGTTGCGCGTGGGGGCGGGACCGCTCGAGGTGACCGAGATCCAGTTCCACCCGGCGGCGGGCGAGGGCGAGTGGGTCGAGGTGCGCAACCGTTCGGGCGGCTCCCTCCCGCTCGCCGGCTTCACGCTCGCCGACCGCGCGAGCGTCGGCGCGCCGCTCGCCGGCGCGCTCGTGCTCGCGCCCGAGAGCCTCGCCGTCGTGGCGCAGGACCGCGCGGCGCTGCTCGCGGCGTTTCCCGCGCTCGACACCTCGCGCGTGGCCGCGGCCGCGCCGTGGGCGAGCCTCAACAACTCGGACGGCGCCGACGGCATCGCCGACATGGTGGTGCTGCGCGAGCGGGACGGCCTGCTGGTCGAGCGCGTCGCGTATTCGGCGGCGGGCGTGCCGTCCGGGACGCCGCTCGAGAAGCGCGGCGGGCTCTGGGCTCCGGGCTCGGCCACGCGCGGCACGCCGCTGTCGCCGCCGGCCGAGCGTGACGGCGGCGCGGCCGCGTTCGCGCTGCGCCCGCGGCGCCTCTCGCCCGGCGAGCGCGACGTGCAGCTGGCGTGGACGCTGCCCTGGCCGCGCGGGCGCGTGACGGTCGAACTCTACGACCTCGACGGCCGGCGCTCGGCGCGCCTGCTCGACGACGTGGCGAGCGGGCCCTCGGACACGCGGCGCGTGAACGTGGCCGACGTGCCGCCGGGGCTCTACGTCGTGGCGCTGCGCGCCCACGACGGCCCGCGCACCGTCACGCACCAGGCGCTGCTGCGCGTGGGCGGGATGCGGCCATGACGGGGCGCATGCCCGGCCGGCGGCCCCGCTGCCGCGCGGAGGTTCCGGCAGGCGGGGGTCGCGCA
>CAZIXL010000454.1:0-3416 GCA_964542885.1 uncultured bacterium | reverse complement strand
AGACCTCGTAGGTGAAGTCCACGTGGCCGGGCGTGTCGATCAGGTTGAGCTCGTAGGTGTTCCCGTCGCGCGAGCGGTACTCCATCGCGATCGCGTGGGACTTGATGGTGATGCCCTTCTCGCGCTCGAGGTCCATGTCGTCCAGCACCTGCGCCTTCATCTGCTGCGGCGTCAGGGTGTGCGTGATCTCGAGCAGCCGGTCGGCCAGCGTGCTCTTGCCGTGGTCGATGTGGGCCACGATGCAGAAGTTGCGGATGTTGCGGGTGCGGAGGTCGCTCAAAAGTGCCATTCCAGCGCGAGGCGCGTCGTGCCGTCCCGGCCGCCGGTCGCTGCGCTCGCGGGGCCGGGGTCGGCCGCGGGATCGGGAAGCGCCGGATCCTGCCGGAACTCGAGGTCGAAGTTGCGGAAGTGCGCGTCGACGTACGCGTCCACCAGCGCGTAGGTCAGCAGGCCGCCGAGCAGCCACTGGCGGTTCACGAACTGGTCGAGCCGCGCATTGTACGCGGTCGCGAGATCGTTGCGGAGGACGCCCTCGGTGGACGGGGTCGTGTCGAGCTGCGCCTGGATGTCGTTGAGGACGTTGTTGTCGTGGACCAGCGCCGACAGCAGCCACGTCTCCAGGCCGGCCACCGCGACCGCCTTGAGCCACGCGTGGTTGTAGGCCTGCCCCCAACCGGGGACGACGGCCGAGCGCAGCATCACGAACCGCGGCTGGTCGCTCCAGCCATGCTTCGGCGCGCCCCGGCGCGCGGTCGTGTCGGCCGCAGGGACCGGGGCGGGCGGCACGATCGAATCGGCCCTCGCGGCCCGCTCGGCGGGCGTGACGCGTGCGGCCGTGTCGGCCGGCGCGACCTGCGCCGCGGCGGGCGCCGCGAGCGCCGCGATCAGCAGGCCGGCCGCGAGCAGCGCGCGCGCGGCGGCGGGGAATGGCGGGAACGCGTGGGAATCGAACCCACCTCGGACGCAAGCGCCCGACCGCAGGATTTGAAGTCCTCGGGGACCACCAGATCCCATTCGTTCCCGCATCTCGCTCAGGCCCGGCCGTCCGTGACGAGCCGCACCGCCACGGCCTCGCGGGCCACCGCCTCGCCGACCGGCACGTGCCACACGCGATGGCGGCGCAGCGCGGCCTCGAAGGCCGCCGCGCGCTTGGGCGCGATCGCGACCAGCAGACCGCCCGACGTCTGCGGGTCGTACAGCGCCTTGAGCAGGTCCTCGGGGAGCCCGCCCTCGTCCACGCGGTCGCGGTAGAACGCGCGGTTGCGCACGAGCCCGCCGGGATGCACGTCGGCCGCGATCAGCTCGCGCACGCGCGGCAGCAGCCACGCGTCGGCCGGGCACAGCACGACCGTCACGCCGCTCGCGTCGGCCATCTGCGACGCGTGGCCGAGCAGGCTGAAGCCGGTCACGTCGGTCGCGGCGCGGGCCCCGAACGCCACCGCGGTCTCGGCGGCGGCGCGGTTGAGCGTCGCCATCTGCCGCGTCACGCGCTTCAGGAGCGCCGGCTCGAGCCGCCGCTGCTTGAGCGCGGTCGTGAGCACGCCGGTGCCGAGCGCCTTGGTGAGGTACAGCCGGTCACCCTTGCGCGCGCCGCTGTTGAGCAGCAGCCGGCGGCGGCGCGCGACGCCGGTCACGGCGTAGCCGAACTTGAGCTCGGGGTCGCGGATGCTGTGCCCGCCCACCACGCTCGCGCCCGCCTCGTGCACCTTGTCGAGCCCGCCCTGCAGGATCGCGGCGATCACCTCGGGCGCCACCCCCTGGTCGGGCGCGCACAGGAGCGCGAGCGCCGTCAGCGGCTCGCCGCCCATGGCGAACACGTCCGACAGCGCGTTGGCCGCGGCGACCTGGCCGTAGTCGTAGGGGTCGTCGACGATCGGCGTGAAGAAATCCACGGTCTGCACCAGCACCTCGCCGCGGCCGTGCGCGAAGATCCCGGCGTCGTCGAGCGTGGAGCTGTCCACGAGCACGCGCCGGTCGCGGCGCGGCATCTTGAGGCGCGAGAGCGCCAGCCGCAGGTCGCCCGGGCCCAGCTTCGCCGCGCAGCCCGCGGCCGCCACGGTCTCGGTGAGCCGCACCTCGGGAACTCTGGGACGTGCCACGTTTTCCCCTCTGGAATCGCGTCGCGCGGCCGGCGCGGGTGCTACAGGTCCCGCCCCACCGCCACCGCGTCGATCTCGACGCGGGCGCCCTTCGGCAGGCCGGCGGCGGCGATGGTCGTGCGCGCGGGGAGCGTGTCCCCGAACGCCCGGGCGTAGACCTCGTTCATGGCGGCGAAGTCCTGCATGTCGGCGAGGTAGACCGTCGTCTTCACGACGTCGGCCAGCGACAGCCCCGCGCCCGCCAGCACGGCGCCGAGGTTCGCCAGCACGCGCGTGGTCTGCTCGCTCACGCCGCCGGCGACCAGTTCGCCCTTTTCCGGGTCGAGGCCGATCTGCCCCGAGGTGAACACCATGCGGTTGCCGCCGTGCAGCCGCACGACCTGCGCCTGGCTGTACGGGCCGATCGCCTTCGGCGCGCCGGGAACGTTGAGCGGGGTCTTCACGGGGGTCTCCTCGCGCGTCACTCGACGGTGACGCTCTTCGCCAGGTTGCGGGGCTGGTCCACGTCGCAGCCGCGCGCCACGGCGACGTGGTACGCGAGCAGCTGCAGCGGGACGACCGACAGGATCGGCTGGAGCATCGGAATGCTGGCCGGGACGTACAGCACGTGGTCGGCGCGCGTGACGACGTCGGTGTCGCCCTCGGTCGCGATCGCGACGATGCGGCCCTTGCGCGCCCGCACCTCCATCATGTTGCTCACGACCTTCTCGTAGGCGCTGTCGCGCGTGCAGATGAAGACGACCGGCATGTTCTCGTCGATGAGCGCGATCGGGCCGTGCTTCATCTCGGCCGCCGGGTAGCCCTCGGCGTGGATGTACGAGATCTCCTTCAGCTTCAGCGCGCCCTCGAGCGCGACCGGGAAGTTGAAGCCGCGACCGAGGTAGATGAAGTTGTCGTGCCCGCCGTACTCCGCCGCGATCCGGCGCACGGCGTCGTCGTTCGCCAGCACGCGCTCGATCTTCTCGGGGAGCGCGGCGAGTTCGCGCGCCACCTCGAGCCCGTAGTCGCGCGACAGGCCGCGGTGGCGGCCCAGCGCGAGCGTGAGCAGCGACAGCACGGTCACCTGGCTCGTGAACGCCTTGGTCGAGGCGACGCCGATCTCGGGGCCCGCGTGGATGTACACGCCGCCGTCGGACTCGCGCGCGATGGTCGAGCCGACCACGTTGACGATGCCGAGCGCGCGCGCGCCCTTGCGCTGGGCCTCCCGCATCGCCGCCAGCGTGTCGGCGGTCTCGCCCGACTGCGAGATGACGAGCACCGCGGTGCCCTCGTCCACGATCGGGTTGCGGTAGCGGAACTCGGAGGCGTACTCGACCT
>CAZIXL010000453.1:0-3421 GCA_964542885.1 uncultured bacterium | reverse complement strand
TCCCGGGCACGCCGGGGAATCGGCCGTGCTAGGGTCCGCGCATCGAGGTCCGATCCACCCGGCCGCACCGGAGGACTCGCCATGAAGCTCGACGGACCCATCGTCGTGGCCACCGCGCTGGACGAGGCGGGGGACGAAGCGCTTCGCCAGGCCGTCGCGCTCGCGCGCCGCGCCGAGGTTCGGCTCGTCACCTGCCACGTGCTTCCCGACCTGTACGGGCACCGTCCGCTCTTCCCGCAACTGCGCGAGGAGGACCGCGGCATCGCCGAGGCGACGCGCGCGGCCGTCTCGGCCGAGCTCACCAAGCGCACGCGCGCGGCCGAAGACGGCTCGGGCGTCGCGTACGAGGTGCGCGTCGAGGCCGGCTCGCCCCACACCGAGGTGCTGCGCGTCGCCGACGACGTGCGCGCGGCGCTCGTCGTGGTGGGGGCCGGCTCGCACGGCGCCGGCGCCTCGCTCGGCGGGGTCGCCGAGCGCATCGTGCGCCACGCGCACTCGCCCGTGCTCGTCGCGCGCCCGCACGCGGGCTCGGTCGTGATCGCGGCCACCGACTTCTCGGACCCCGCGCGGCCGGCGGTCGAGGCGGGGCGGGCCGAGGCGAAGCGGCGCGGCGCGAGGTTCGTGGTCGTGCACGCGGTCGAAGTGACCGTCCTGCCGATGGACTCGCCCGAGAGCGCGCCGACGATCGTGGTCGCGAACCTGCTCGACGCCGAGGCCGAGCGCGCCGAAGCGCTCATGGCCGAGGTCGCGAAGGCCCACGGCGCCGACGAAACGGTCGTGCGCGTGGGGCCGCCCGACGGCACGATCCTCGACGAGGCCGTGCGCCGCTCCGCCGACCTGGTGGTCGTCGGGACGCACGGCCGCTCCGGCATGGGCCGGCTCACGCTCGGCAGCGTCGCCGAGAGCGTCGTGCGCCACGCGCCGTGCTCGGTCCTGGTGGTGAGGCTCGCGCACTGAACCGCGGGCGGCCGCCCGCAGCCCCGAGGAGAATCCCCCGCGATGCGCATGATCCTGGTCCCCCTGCTGCTGGCCGCGGCGATGCCGGGTCCGGCCCGCCCGCCGGTCCGTCCCGCCGGGACGATCGACGTGGTGACGCTGAACCTCTGGCACGACCAGCACGACTGGCCGAAGCGGCTCGCGCGCATCGTGCGCGAGCTGCGCGCGCTCGATCCCGACGTGATCTGCCTGCAGGAGGTGCTGCAGCACCCGGGCCTGCCGAACCAAGCGCGGACGCTGGCCGACAGCCTCGGCACGAGCTGGCACTTCGTCTCGGTCGACGGCGAGGACCGCCCCAAGCGCTACGGCAACGCGATCCTCACGCGGCACGAGGTCCTGCACACCGGCGGGAAGTTCCTCCTGCCGCTCGACGACTGGCGCGTCGTGGCGCACGTGCGCATGGCGGTGGACGGGCGCGAGGTCGACGTCTACGACACGCACCTGCACCACACGTTCGAAGGCGGCGCGATCCGCGCCGAGCAGGTGCGCGACCTGCTCGCGTTCGTGGACTCGACGCGCGGCGGGGGCCCGCTCGTGCTCGCCGGCGACTTCAACAGCGAGCTGGGCAGCCCCGAGATGGCGCCGATCGAGCGCGAATACGCGGATGCCTTCGCGACCGTTCACCCGCACGCGACGCCCGCCGAGCGGGCGACCATGAACCCGGCGCTCGACGCCACCGACATGCGCGCGATCGACCACGTGTTCGTGCCGCGCGGCGGGGCGGCGGCGCTCGAGCCGCGCGCGGCCGAGGTCCTGTTCCGCGATCCCGGGCCCGACAGCGTGTGGGCCACCGACCACTTCGGCGTGCTCGCCCGTCTCGCGTTCGCGCAGCACGCGGCGGCCGCGAAGCGCGGCACCCGCCGCGAATGACGGAACCCGGGGACGCCGAAGCGCCCGATCCCGAGCTGGCCGCGCTCGGCTGGGTGCCGCCGGATCCCGACGAGCCGTCGCCCGTCGACCTGTGGGCGGCCGTCGGCGACGTGCGCCCGTGGGGCACGATGCTCATGCTCCTGTCGTGGGCGGCGCTGTTCCTGCTCGCCGGCGTGCGCGGCGCCTACACGTGGCCGGCCGGCCTGCTCGCGTGGGGTGCGAACGCCACCGGCGAGCCGTGGCCCGAGGTCGCGTGGCGGCTGCTGGCCTCGACGTTCCTGCACGCCGGGATCGCGCACATCTTCTTCAACGCGACGAGCCTGCTGGTGGTGGGCCCCGCGGTCGAGCGGATGTTCACGCGCACGCGTTTCTGGATCGTGTACGCGGCCGGGGGTGTCGCCGCCTCCGCCGCGAGCCTCGCCTGGCGGACGGCGCACGCGGGCGCGAGCCTGAGCGTGGGCGGTTCGGGTGCGATCTTCGCGCTCGGTGGCGCATTGCTCGTGGCGGCGATCCGCCTGCGCAGGCAGCTCGCGCCGACGCGCGCCCGCGCGCTCGGCGCGGGACTGCTCTACCTGCTCGCGCCGGGTTTCGCATCCGGGTACGCGCATCCGGGCACCGACAACGCCGCGCACGCCGCGGGCCTGGCCTGCGGCGCGCTGCTCGGCGCGCTGCTGCCGCTCGATGCGCGCCTGGGCGGCCGCCCGCCCGGCGCGCTCTCGACGCTCGCCGCGATCGCCGGCGCACTGGCGCTGGCCGCGAGCCTGGCGCTGGCGATCGTGCGGGGACTCGCGGGCTCGTGAGCGGGCGGGACCCGGCGACCGCCGGGCCCCGCACCCCCCGGCCTCAACGCACGATGGCGAGCCGCGTCACCCGGGTGGCCCGGTCCGTCACGAGGCGGGCGAAGTAAAGGCCGCTCGCGGCGGCCCGACCCGAGACGTCGTCGCCGTCCCACGTGAGCGTCCACTCCCCGGCGGCACGCAGGCCGTCCGTGAGCAGGCGCACCTGCCGGCCGTTCGCGTCGTAGATCGCCACGCGCGCCGGCTCCGACGCGGGTAGCGTGAGCCGCAGGACCGCGCCCCGGGACGATGGGTTGCGCGAGACGATCTCGAAGGCGAGCGACGACGGTGCGCCGCCGCCGACGGCCAATGCGCCCGTCGGGGTGAGCGTCGCGTACGGCGACTCGTTCCCGTGCACGTCCACGGCCGCCAGCTTGTAGACGGCCGGCGCCCCGTAGGCGTCCGCGTAGCCCGTGTCGGGAGAGGCCGTGACCAGGTTCGCCGGGCCCGGGACAAACGACGCCGAGCTTCCGCGGTAGAGCCGGTAACCGGCCAGGTCGGGCTCGGCGTTGGGTGGCCAGTGCAGGCTCGAGACCCCCGCCGCGTACGTGCCGGTGAACGGTGCCGGCGTCGCCGGCGCGAGGTTGTCGACCGAGTGCGCGACGAGCGCCCCGGACCACCAGTGGTGGAGCGAGTCGTCGAACGCCTCGATCATGAACGACTCGTCCGCGTTCGCCGATCCACTGGAATCCTGGCCGGTGGGCAGCGTGAACGAGTAC
>CAZIXL010000452.1:0-3427 GCA_964542885.1 uncultured bacterium | reverse complement strand
CTGGGACTGCTCGCGCTCGCCGCGATCGCGTCGAGCGCGCGCGCCGCGATCGCCCCGCGCCGCGAGCGCCCCGCGCGCCGCGCGAAGCACGCGGCGCCGGAGCCCGCGCGGCCGGCGAAGGCCACGCCGCCGGCCGTCTCGCTCGCCCGGCTCCTGGTCGTGTCGCTCGCGCTCGTGCCGCTGCTCGCGCCGTTCGCGCTCTCCTTCGTGGGCCCGCCGATCTACCTTTCGCGCGCCGCCTTCGCCGCCTCGCTCGCGCTCGCGCTGCTCGCCGCCGGCGGCTGGGCCCGCCTGCCGCGCGTCGCCGGCCGGGTCGTGGGCGCGCTCGTGGTCGCGGCCTGCCTGCCACCGCTCGTCGACGTGCACCGGCTCACCTGGAAGGAGCCCTGGCGCGACGCCGTGCGCTGGCTCGAGAGCCGGGCCCAGCCCGGCGACCTCGTGCTCGTGACCGCGCCCTACTATCGCGACGGCGTGTTCGCCTACTACCACCGGCCGGGCGGGCTCGAGATTCGCGCCGTGCCCGATCACGACGGCCCGTTCACCTCGGCCGACGCCGACTCGCTCGCGCCCGCGCTCGCGGGCCACCCGCGCGCCTTTCTGGTGCGCGCCCGCGCCGACGATCCCGACTGGCTGCTCCCGGCCGCGCTGGCCGCCGGCCACCGCGTCGTCGCCCACCGCGAATGGGACGTCACGCCGCCGCCGCCGTCGCGGCCGCGGCCCGTCCGGGCGCTCGACGTCATCTGCTATGCTGCGCCGGATTCTTCCGCACCCTCGAACGACCCTCCGCGCCCGACCGGGCGCTGATTCCAGCACGAGAAGGAGCTGCACATGCCCCGCGCGACGCGCTCGGACTTCTACGACGTCGATTCGCTGCTCACCGAGGACGAGATCCAGATCCGCGACGCCGTCGGCGACTGGGTCGACGAGCGCTACCTGCCGATCGTCGAGGAGGCGTACGACAACGCCTACTTCCCCAAGGACGTGATCCCCGAGATGGGCGACATGGGCCTGTTCGGGGCCACGCTGCCCGAGAAGTACGGCTGCGCCGGCATCGGCCCCGTCGCCTACGGCCTCACCATGCAGGAGCTGGAGCGCGGCGATTCCGGCCTGCGCAGCTTCGCGTCGGTGCAGGGCGCGCTGTGCATGTTCCCCATCTTCGAGTACGGCTCCGAGGAACAGCGCGTGAAGTGGCTTCCGCGCATGGCGAAGGGCGAGGTCATCGGCTGCTTCGGCCTCACCGAGCCCGACTTCGGCTCCGATCCCGGCGGCATGATCACCCGGGCGAAGAAGGTGGACGGCGGCTACGTGCTGAACGGCGCCAAGATGTGGATCACGAACGGCACCGTCGCCGACCTCGCGATCGTGTGGGCCAAGCTGCACGATCCCGCGAAGGGCCGCGAGTCGATCGCCGGCTTCCTGGTCGAGAAGGACTTCAAGGGCTTCTCGGCCCCCGAGCAGAAGCGCAAGCACTCGCTGCGCGCGTCGGTCACGAGCGAGCTGGTCCTGCAGGACGTGTTCGTGCCCGAGGCCAACCGGCTGCCGAACGGCAACGGCCTCAAGGCGCCGCTCGGCTGCCTGACGCAGGCGCGCTTCGGCATCGCGTTCGGCGTCGTCGGCGCGGCCATGGCGTGCTTCGAGGAGGCGCAGCAGTACAGCAAGGAGCGCGTCATGTTCGGCAAGCCGATCGGCTCGTTCCAGCTGGTGCAGGCCGAGCTCGCCAAGATGCTCACCGAGATCGTCAAGGCGCAGTTGCTGGCGCTGCAGTGCGGCCGCATGAAGGAGCGCGGCGTGTGCAACCCCGAGCACGTGTCGATGGCCAAGCGCAACAACTGCGAGATCGCGCTCGACATCGCGCGGCGCGCGCGCGACCTGCTGGGCGCGAACGGCATCACGTCCGAGTACCCGGTCATGCGCCACATGTGCAATCTCGAGTCCGTGAAGACCTACGAGGGCACGCACAACATCCACACGCTCGTCCTCGGCGAGCAGATCACGGGCATCGCCGCCTACCGCTAGCCCGGCGCCCTGGCGCCTCCGCGAAGCCCCGGGACGCGACGTCCCGGGGCTTCGTGCGTTCGGGGCGCGGCTGGCGCGGGCCGGAGCCGCCTCCGCGCGCGGGCTTCAGCCCCATGCCGGAACTGCCGAAAACGCCGCGGTATCCATCCTCCCGGGCGCCGCGGCCGGGAGCCTCCGACCCTGGGCTCGGGATGCCTTCCATGAAGCCGAGTTTCCTCGCCGGCCTGTGCCTGGCCGGCATCGCGCACGCCTGCATGCCGGCCGCGGCGGGATCGGCCGTGCTGTCGGGAACGCTCGCGGTGCCGCCGGCGCCCGCGCACGCGCAGCACCTTAACGCCTATCCCGGGCAGGCCGGCTCGATGGCGTCGCACCGCATGTCGCCGCGCGGGGCCGTGGGCGACGCCGTGCTCTGGCTCGAAGGCCTCCCCGCCGGCGCCGACTCCGCGGTCGCGCTTCCGCCCCGGCCCAAGCTCGCGCAGGTCGACCAGTGCTTCATGCCGCGCGTCGTGACGGTGCCCGTGGGAGGCACGGTCGACTTCCCGAACATGGACCCGATCTACCACAACGTCTTCAGCGTCTCGGCCACGCGGCGCTTCGACCTCGGCAAGTACCCCAAGGGCCACTCGAAGAGCGTCACGTTCCCGAAGGCCGGGCTCGTGAACGTGTACTGCGACATCCACTCGGACATGGCCGCGTTCGTGATCGTGACCCCGAACCGCGCCGCCGCGCAGCCGCGCGCCGACGGCGCGTGGACGCTCCCCGACGTGCCGCCCGGCAGGTACGTGCTGCACGTGTGGCATCCCGACTTCGGCACCTTCGAGCGCGAGGTGGACCTCGGCTCGAACCGGACGCTCGCGCTGTCGTTCTGAGCCATGCGACTCGGCCTGCGCTGGAAGATCCTGCTCTTCACGGTCCCGCCCCTGCTCACGCTGGTGCTGGCGTCGCTGTGGCGCGTCGACCACGACGTGTCGGGGCAGATCAACCGCCAGGTGCGCGACGACCTGCAGCGCGCCGCCGCCGGCTTCGAGAACATGCTGCGCGCCCGCGCCGACGCGCTCGCCGTGGAGGGCGGCGTGATCGTGCGCGACCCGAAGTTCTTCTCGGTCGTCTCGCTGCCCGTGTCGTGGAAGGACGACCAGTTCCGCGCCACGGTCGCGGGTGTCGCCTCCGACTTCGAGCGCATCACGCGCGCCGACGTGTTCGCCGTGCTCGACACGCGCGGCCACGTGCTGGCCAGCGTCGGGCGCTACGCGCTCTCGCCCGAGTGGCTCGACGCCAACGCCACGCGTGACCGCGCCGACGCGTGGGCCATGTCGCAGGAGGGCGTGCACCTGCAGGTCGTGGGCACGCCGGTGATCGCCGACGGGCGCGTGGTGGGCCGGCTCGTGCTGGGATCGGCCGTCGACGCGAG
>CAZIXL010000451.1:0-3444 GCA_964542885.1 uncultured bacterium | reverse complement strand
AGCTCGAGCGCCCGGCGGACGTCGTCGAGTTCGCAGCGCCGCGCGCGCTCCGCGGCCAGCGCGGCGGCCAGCGCCGCGGCCTGCGCGCGCTCGGCGCGCTCGCGCAGCTCGCGCACGCGCTCCAGGCGGAAGGCGAACCGCTTCACGCGGCGCCTCCGCCCGCCCGCGCGGCGAGCGCGGTGAGCGCCCCGGCGGTCTCGTCGAACGTCGAACCCTCGTCGGCGCGCTGCTGCAGGAAGCCGAGCATGGCCGGGCGCAGCGCGACCGCCGTGTCCACCGCGGGGTCGGCGCCGGTCTTGTACGCGCCGACCGACAGCAGGTCCTCGTTCGCGCGGTAGGCCGCCTCGAGCTTGAGGAACGCGTTCGCGGACGCCAGGTGCTCCGGGCTCACCACCTCGTCGCGCACGCGGCTCACGCTCTCGAGCACGTCGACGGCCGGGAAGTGCTTCGCGCTCGCGAGCCGGCGCGTGAGCACGATGTGCCCGTCCAGGATCGAGCGCGCCGAGTCGGCGACCGGCTCGTTGAAGTCGTCGCCTTCGACCAGCACGGTGTAGAGGCCCGTGATGCTGCCCCGCGCCGACGTGCCGGCGCGCTCGAGCAGCCGCGGCAGCGCCGCGAACACCGAGGGCGGGTAGCCCTTGGTCGTGGGCGGCTCGCCCACCGCGAGGCCCACTTCGCGCCACGCCATCGCGACGCGCGTGACCGAGTCCATCATGAGCAGCACGTCGCGGCCGGTGTCGCGGAAGTACTCGGCGATCGCGGTCGCGACCAGCGCCCCCGTGGCGCGCACGACCGGCGCCTGGTCGCTCGTCGCCACGACCACGACCGAGCGCGCGAGGCCCTCGGGCCCGAGGTCGCGCTCCACGAACTCGCGCACCTCGCGGCCGCGCTCGCCGAGCAGCGCGATCACGTTCACGTCGGCGCTGGTGCGGCGCGCGATCATGCCCAGCAGGACGCTCTTGCCGACGCCGCTGCCCGCCATGATGCCGATGCGCTGCCCGCGCCCGAGCGTGAGCAGGCCGTCGATCGAGCGCACGCCCGTCGCGAGCGGCGCGTGGATGCGCGGCCGGTCGAGCGGCGACGGCGCGTCGGCGTGCAGCGGCTGGCGGCGCACCGGCCCGAGCGGCCGGTCGTCGTCCATCGGCCGGCCGAGCCCGTCGAGCACGCGGCCGACCAGCCCTTCGCCCGCGAGCGCGTGGAACGGCCGCCCGAGCGGGACGACGGTCGCGCCGGGATGGACGCCTTCGAGCTCGCCGAGCGGCATGAGCAGCACGCCGCGCTCGTGGAAGCCGGTCACCTGCGCGAGGATCCCCTTGCGGTCGTCGGGTGCGAGCCGGCACACCTCGCCCACCGCGACGGGCAGCGAGGAGGCCTCGACGACCTGGCCGATCACGCGCGTGACCCGCCCGTACACGGTGAAGCGCGGCGCGTCCTCGACCGTGGCGAGCGCGTCGTCGAACCAGCGGCGTGCGGTCGTCTCAGTCACGCTCGAGCCTCTCGTACAGGTCGCGCAGCGCCACGTCGGCGCGCCCGTCCACGATGCGCTGCGGGCTTTCGACCATGAAGTTGCCGCGCTCGATGCCGGGGTCCGACTGCCACACGAGGCGGACCTGGCGGCCCGGCGGCAGCAGCGTGTCCACGGCGCCGCCCAGCGTCTCGAGGTCCTCGGGGTTCAGGCGCACCTCGATCACCGCGTCGAGGGGCAGCAGCTCGAGCGCCCGGCGCACCAGCTCGCCGACGCGCAGCGGGTCCATGAGGAGCTCGTGCTGCACGATCTGGCGCGCCACGGCGACGGCCAGCCCGTGCAGGTCGCGCTCGCGGTCGCGGGTGAACTCGGCGGCCACCGTCTCGAGGTGGTCGGCCACCTTCCTGACGGCCGCGAACGCGCTCTTCGTGCGGCCCTCCCAGGCCACGCGCTCCTTCTTGGTGGCCTCGTCGGCGCCGCGCCGGTAGGCGGCGATGCGCTGCTTCGCGCGTTCCACCTCGAGCTGCTCCTCGAACGTGGTGCGCAGCGGGCGCAGCCACGCGGGGTTCTCGGTCGTCACGGCGTCCGCCGACAGGTCGGCGAACGACGGCGCCAGGTTGCGCGTGGCGTCGGCCGAGAGCGAGCCGGGCACCCAGGCCGGGAGGTCACTGGATGATGTCATCGTTCCCCCCGCGGCCCGCGATCATGATCTCGCCCGCGTCCGACAGGTTGCGCACGGTCTCGATGATGCGCGCGTGCGCGGCCTCGACGTCCTTCACGCGCACCGGGCCGAGCATCTCGATCTCCTCGGTCAACGCCTGGCCGGCGCGTTCGCTCATGTTGGCGCGGATGTGCTTCTTCAGGTCGTCGCTCGCCGCCTTGAGCGCCATCGCGAGGTCCTTCGTGTCGACGTCGCGCAGCACGCGCTGGATGCCGCGGCCGTCGACGAGCAGCAGGTCCTCGAAGACGAACATGAGCGCCTTGATCTGGCCGGCGATGTCGTCGCTGCGGTTGCCGATGGCCTCGAGCAGCTGCTTCTCGAGCGTGCCGCCGGTCAGGTTGAGCAGCTTCGCCACGGCCTGCGGGCCGCCCGAGAGGGTCATCTCCTCGGACAGCGACAGGTCGGTCTTGCTCGACAGGCCGCTCTCGACGAGCAGCAGCATGTCGGGCGAGATCTTGTCCATGCGCGCGATGCGGTACAGCACCTCGGCCGCGAGGTCCGGGTCCATGCTGGTCACGACGCTCGAGGACTGGCGCGGGTCGAGGTGCGCGAGGATGAGCGCGATCGTCTGCGGGTGCTCGCCGCGCAGGATGCCCGTGAGGATCTCGGGCGCGGCGTTGCGCAGGCGCTTCAGTCCCGTGTCCACGAGCTGCTCCTGGATCTTCTCGAGGATGGCCTTGGCCTTCGTCGGCCCGAGCGCGGTCTCGAGGATCTGCTGCGCGTAGTCGACGCCGCCGCGGGCCACCGACTCGACGGCGCGCGAGACCTGCTGGAACTCGCCGACGACGGTCGTGATCTTGTCGGCGGCGACGATCGGCATGCCGGCGATCTCGCGCGAGAGCACCTCGACCTCGCGCGGCGTGAGCAGCGTCATGACGCGCGCCGAACGCTCGGCCCCGAGCGCCAGGCACAGCACGGCGCCCTTCTGCGGCCCGCTCATGCCCCCGGGCTCGGCCATGGCGGCTCCGCCGCCCCGCTTTGCGCGCGCGTTCGACACGGGTCAGTTCTCCGCCAGCCAGGCCTTGAGCACCTGCGCGGTGATCTCGGGCCGTTCGGTGGATTCCTGCTGGAGCCGGTTGCGCATCCTGGTGAGGTGGGAGTCCTCGATCGGCGGCAGCTCCTCCTCGACGGGCGCGGGCGCCGCGCCCGCGCGGGCCACCAGCGCCTGCCCGGCGGCGGCGCCCGCCGGCGCGGCGCCCGCCGCGCGGCGCGGCGGCGAGAGCGCGCCCGTGAGCGGCAGCGCCACCCGCAGCATCAC
>CAZIXL010000450.1:0-3445 GCA_964542885.1 uncultured bacterium | reverse complement strand
CGGAGCTCGCCGCGCGCCTGGCGACGTACGCGGCGCGCGGCGCGGTGCGCGAGGCGCTGGCGCACGCACGCGCGCACCGGGCCGGGTACATGTGGCCGTGGGAGACGCCGCCGGCGAGCGTGGCGCACGGCATCCTCGACGACGAGACCTACGACTGGGCGGCCGTCGTGCAGGGCATGCTCGCGACGGGCGGCTGGCCGGTGACGGCGCCCGAGCCGGCGCTCGAGGAGGCGCGCGCGCTGGCGCACGCTTCCGGCGTGCGCGCCGACGCCACCGGGGCCGCGAGCTTCGCCGGCGCGCTGGCGCTGCGCCGCGCGGGCGGCGTGCGGGACGGCGAGCGCGTCGGCGTGCTGCTCACGGGCGTCGAGCGCACGGCATGAGGAGGCGCGCGTGCGCACCCTGGTGAGGCGGATGGCCGCCACCGCGCTCGCGGTCGCGCTCCTGCTGTGGGGCTCGGGCGAGCTCGAGGCCGAGGGTGCGCGGCTGTGGGTCGCCTACGGGGCGATGGTGATCGGCGCCGTGCTCGGCTACTACGCGCTCACCGGCCGCGCGCCGTTCTCCTCGCGCGAGGGCTGACCGCCGGTCGCGTGCGGGCCGCGCGTCCCGCCGCGGTCAGAACGCCCGCGCGTAGCCGCTGTACTGGTCGCCCTCGGGGTCCATCGGCTTGCCGTCCGCGGCGTTTCCCGAGAACCGGAACACCCAGTGCTTCGGGTCGATCAGGCCGTCGCCGTTCGCGTTTTGCGTGATCCGGAAGTAGACCGTCGCGGTGCCCTCGAGCGGGTCGTACGTCACGCCGATCGGGTACGGCATGATCGAGACCTCGCGGTCCGGGTGCAGGTTCGCACCGTCGTTGTACACGCCGGCCTCGCCGCCCGCGGCCTTGGTGATCGTCCACTTGAAGGCGTCCTGGACCGAGATCGGGTCCATGTCCTTGTTGAACTGGAAGACCATCTTGAAGACCTTCGACGCGCCGGGCGTCGCCAGCGACGGGTCGAGGTCGGACACCGCGGTGCCGGGACCGAGCGTGGACGGGAACGTGCTGTAGCGCACGTCGGCGTACATGATCTGCGGCGTGTAGAGCGCGTTGCGCAGGTCGGTCGCGAGCGAGCTGGCCTGGTCGGTGCCCATGAAGTCGAGCTGCGAGATCATCTCGCGCGTCTTGTCCTTGTCGCCGAGCGACAGGTAGACCTCGCCGAGGTCGGCGTACGCGAAGTCGTACTTCGGCTTGATCTCGACGGCCATGTCGAGCTGCTGGATGGCCTCGTCGAAGCGGCCCTGCTCCTTGTAGAGCTGGCCGAGGTTGTAGTGGGCCGCGGCGTCGCGCGGGGCGAGGTTCACGACCGCGTTGAACTTCGCCTCGGCCTCGCCGAGCCGGCCCTGGCGCTGGAGCACGAATCCGAGCGACGTGAGGGGACCGGGCGAGCCGGGGTTCTCGCGCGCGATCTGCGTGAACATCCCCTCGGCGTCGGACCAGCGCCCGAGCTGCACGTAGGCGTCGGCGAGGTCGCTCTTCAGGTCCGCCTGGTCGTTCGGCACCATCTGCATGCCGCGCTGGTAGGCGGCGATCGCCTCGTCGGACCTGCCGAGCGACATGTAGGTCTTGCCGAGCAGGCGGTAGCCGTCGACGACGTCGGGCGCGTACGCGATCGCGCGGCGGAACTCGTTCACGGCCTGTTCCTTGTTGCCCGCGCGCAACTGGTCGGTCCCGCGGCTCAGCGCCGAGCGCGCCAGAGCCGCGCGTTGCGCGGCGCCGGTGGAGAGCGCCTGCTGGAGCGAGCCGAGCGACTGGCCGGTGAAGATGTTCGTGACTTCCGCCGAGTTCGGCGAGAAGAAGGACATGCGCGGGCCCCCTCGAATCCCGTCGGCGGTCCGCCGCGGGGCGCCCCCGCCCCGGGTTCTCCCGCCGTCGAGGGGGAGTATCGGCCCGCGCGGCCCCGACTTGAGCCCGCGGGGCCGCGTGCGCGCGGGACGGGCGGGCGCTACGGCGTCTTCCGGCCGCCCTTCGCCTCGAGGTGCGAACGCAGGAACTGGATCGTGCGCGGCCACGCCGCCGCGGTGGCCTTCGCGTTCGCGCCGTCGCGCCCCGACTGCTGGCGCAGGAACCCGTGGCCGGCGCCCGCGAAGCGGACGGGCTCGTAGGGCTTCTGCAGCGCCTGCAGCGCGCGCTCCGCGGGCTCGATCGTGGCGTCGACGCGCGCGTCGTCGCCGCCGTAGAGGCCCAGCACCGGGGCGGCGACGTGCGCCAGCAGCGCGCTGTCGGGCGAGGTGCCGTAGTAGACGACGGCCGCGCCGAGCGGCGGCGTCGTGGCCGCGTACTCGAAGCTGCGCGCGCCGCCCCAGCAGAAGCCCACCGCGCCGCTGCGGCCCGAGGCGGCCGGCAGCATCACCGCCCATGCGCGCACGGCGTCGAGCCGCGCGCGGGCCATCTCGGGCGTGACGCGCCGGATCACCGCCACGACGCTGTCGCGCCCGGGCAGCGACTCGGTGCCGCCGCCACCCGGGCCCATGCCCGACAGCAGGTCGGGGGCGACGGCGAGGAAGCCCTCGGCCGCGAGCTGGTCGGCCACGCCGCGGATCCAGTCCGAGAGCCCGAAGATCTCGTGGATCACCACCACGACCGGCGCGCGGTCCGGGCGCTCCGGGTAGACGATCCACGTGCGGATCGGGGTGCCGCCGCCCGGCATCGGCACGTCGACCCACTCGCCGTGGCGCGGCGACGTCTCGAGCTGGGCCTTCGCCGCCGCCTCGTCGGGCGGCAGCTTCGGGTCGCGCGCCGCGGCGGCGGCCGGCGCGGCCGCGGCCTCGTGCGCGTGGTCGTGCATGCCCTGGGCCCTCGCGGCGGCGGGCGCGAGGACGAGGACGGCGAGCGTGGCGAGGACGGTCGCGCGCATGGAGCCTCCCGTGCGTTGGGGTGAGGCGGGCACGATGGGCGAGTCGCCGCGCCCCGGCAAGCGCGAAATCGGGGCGCGCCCGGTGCCGAATCGCCGCCGCTCGTCTAGAGTGCCCGCCCGGGAGGTGTCCATGGGCGTGATGCGTTCGGTGCTGCTGGCGGCGTCGCAGTCCACGTTCCTGCGCGAACGCGCGATGCGCACGGGCTTCGTGCGGCGCGCGACGCGGCGGTTCATGCCGGGCGAGACGCTCGACGACGCGCTCGCGGCGACGCGCGAACTGGAGCAGCAGGGCCTGCCCACGATCCTCACGCGGCTCGGCGAGAACCTGGCGAGCGAGGCCGACGCGCGCGCGGTGGCGGACCACTACGTGCACGCGCAGGAGCGCCTGCGCGAGACCGGCGTGGCGTCGGAGATGTCGGTCAAGCTCACGCAGCTCGGCTTCGACCTCTCGCCGGCGCTGGCGCGCGGGAACCTCGAGCGCATCGCGACGCACGCGGCCCGGATCGGCCGCCGCGTGTGGGTCGACATGGAGGGCTCGGCGTACACGCAGGGCA
>CAZIXL010000449.1:0-3451 GCA_964542885.1 uncultured bacterium | reverse complement strand
AGTCCATGAAGAGCCCGAACGCGAACGCGCTCTGTGCGTGCTCGCCCGAGCGCACCGGCCACGGAAGTCGCTCGGCCCAGCCCATCAGGCGCGAGGCCGCGAGCCGCTCGAGCGGCGCGAGCAGACCGCTCCAGTGGCGCGCGCCGTCGTCGTTCCAGCCGCGCATCTCGCCGGCCAGCTGCAGCAGCCACGCCAGCCCGTACGGCCGCTCGAACCCCTCGCGCCCCGGCGCGGCGAGGAGCGCCGCCTCGGCCTCGAGCCGCTGCTTCGTGAGGCTCAGCGCGAGCGCGGCGCGCGCGCGCGGCGCCCACGGCGCCGCGGGTGCGGAGCGGAGCGCGCGCGCGAGGCCCCAGTGCGTGTGCACGGAGGAGTGCCAGTCGAAGCAGCTCGCGAACGCCGGCGTGGCGAGGCGCGGCAGCACCACGTCCTGGTCGCGCTGGGCCAGCACCATCACGTGGTAGGGGTACTCGCGGCCGAGCGCCGCCAGCATCATGTCGACGAACGGCGCCAGCACCGCGCCGGGATCGCCCGCGACCGCGCGTCCGGTGTCCATGGCGCGGCACGCTAGCCCCGCGCGCGCGCGCACCGCAAGGCCGCCCTCTGCCACCGGGCGACGGCGGCCGGGGCGCGCCCCCGGCCCCGGTCCGTGGACCCCGGCCCCGGGCCTGCGCTACGGTGCGAAAGCACCGGCGCCGATACCGCCCCGGTCCCCCGCCCCCGCCGCGCGACGCGATGCACGCCGCGGCCGGCTCCATCCCCGATCGACGGAGGCTCGATGAGCGAGTTCGCGCCGCGGATGAACACCGCGCCCCGGGAGTTCCGGGTCGAGACCGACCTCCCGAAGGGCTTCGCCTCGTTCTTCGCGAAGCTGCACGCCGAGTTCACGCCGCGCCAGCGCCGGCTGCTCGAGGCCCGCCGCCTGCGGCTCGCGATGGCGCACCGCGACGGCGCGCTGCCCGAGCACCTGCCGCCCTCGCCGGCGACGACCTCCGACTGGAAGATCGAGCTGCCGGACTGGTGCCGCGACCAGCGCAACCAGATGACCGGCCCCGCCGACGACGCGGAGCTGGTCGTCAAGATGCTCAACTCGGGCGCGCCCGGCGTCATGCTGGATCTCGAGGATTCGATGGCGAACGCCTGGCCCAGCCTCATGGCCGGCCACGACCACCTGGTCGCCGCGCTCGAGGGCACGCTCACCTACGAGGACAGGAAGCGCGGCGGCCGCGTGGGGATCGAGCCCGGCGACGTCGCGATCTGGAACCGCGTGCGCGGGCTGCACCTCTCGCAGGCCGGCATCACCGCGTCGAGCAGCGTGACGAGCGCGACGCTGTTCGACCTGGCGCTGCTCGCCTGGCGCGTGGACCCGGTGAAGCTGCGCCACCCGCTCGCGATCTACGTGCCCAAGTCCGAGTCGGCCGAGGAGGCCGCGTGGTGGCGCGACGTGTTCCAGGCGATCGCCGACGCGCGCGGCTGGCCGCGCACCTGGATCAAGTGCATGGCGCTCGTCGAGTCGCACCCGCTCGCCTACCAGATGGAGGAGTTCCTCCACGAGCTGAAGGACCACATCCTGGGCCTGAACCTCGGGCGCTGGGACTACATGGCGAGCCTCATCCACTGGAACTTCGAGAACCCGGCGTGGGTGCTGCCCGACCGCAACACGATTCCCCACGACGTCCCCTTCTTCCAGAACCTGCGCTTCCTGCTCGCCGACATCTGCCACCGCCGCGGCGCGCTCGCGATCGGCGGCATGACCGCGCTCTACCCGAGCCGCGTCGACGCCGAGCTGAACGAGCGCGCGCTCAAGGTGCTCGAGCAGGACAAGAAGAACGAGGCGGCCTGCTTCATGGACGGCGCGTGGACGGGCCACCCCGACCAGAACGCGATCGCGGTCGCCCAGTTCCCGGTCCCGAACCAGCTGGACCGCCGCCCGCCGGGCGTCGAACGGTACCCCGACCTGCGGCCGGTCCCGCGCGGCGTCGGGCGCCACTCGATCGCGGGCACGCGCGCGGCCGCGCGCACGGTGATCCGCTACCGCAACGGCGTGCTGAACGGCAACGGCGCGAGCCTGCTCGACGGCTACATGGAGGACCTGGCCACCGACCGCATCTACCGGCTCATGCTGGGCCAGCGCCTGCGCCACCGCGCGACGGTGCCGATTCCCGGCGACGACGGCCAGCCGGTGATGCACGACGAGGCCCTGCTCGGCCGCTGCCTCGACGAGGCGCTGGCGAAGCTGGTCGAGGAGCTTCCGCTGGGGCGCGACGCCGGAACGGCCGAAACCCTGTCGGAAGCGCGCCAGCGCAGCGAGGCGATGATCCTGAACGGCTGGTTCGATCCCGTCTGAGTCCCGCCCGAGGACCGAGCCGAACCCGCCTCCATCCCCGGAGACTTTCGATGAGCCAGGCGAGAAACGCGAACGAGATCCGTCAGGGCTGGGCGTCCGACCCGCGCTGGAAGGGTGTGCGCCGGAACTACTCGGCCGAGGACGTCGTGCGCCTGCGCGGCTCGGTGCACGTCGAGCACACGCTCGCGCGCCTGGGCGCCGAGCGCTTCTGGCGGCTCATGACCACGCAGCCGCCCGTGCGCGCGCTGGGCGCGCTCACCGGCAACATGGCCGTGCAGCAGGTGAAGGCCGGCCTGCCGGCGATCTACCTCTCGGGCTGGCAGGTCGCGGCCGACGCGAACACGGCGGGCCAGATGTATCCGGACCAGAGCCTCTACCCGGTCGACTCGGTCCCCAACGTCGTGCGCCGGATCAACGCCGCGCTCACGCGCGCCGACCAGGTCGCGCACCTCGAGGGCAACCCGACCGGCACCACGTGGCACGCGCCGATCTGCGCCGACGCCGAGGCCGGCTTCGGTGGCGACCTGAACGCCTACGAGCTGATGAAGGCGCTGATCGAGGCGGGCGCCGCCGGCGTCCACTTCGAGGACCAGCTCGCCTCGGCCAAGAAGTGCGGCCACCTGGGCGGCAAGGTGCTCGTGCCGACGCGCGAGTTCGAGCAGAAGCTGCAGGCGGCGCGACTCGCCGCCGACGTGCTCGACGTGCCCACCGTGCTGGTCGCGCGCACCGACGCGCACAGCGCGACGCTGATCACCAGCGACGTGGACGAGCGCGACCACCGCTTCCTCGTGCGCGACCGCACGGCCGAAGGCTTCTGGCGCTTCCAGCACGGCCTCGCACCCGCGATCGCGCGCGGCCGGGCCTACGCGCACTTCGCCGACCTCATCTGGTGCGAGACGTCGACGCCGGACCTCGCCGAGGCGAAGGAGTTCGCGGAGGGTATCCACGCCGAGCACCCCGGCAAGATGCTCGCGTACAACTGCTCGCCGTCGTTCAACTGGTCCAGGAAGCTCGACGCCGCGACCATCGCGAAGTTCCAGCGCGAGCTGGGCGCGATGGGCTACGCCTTCCAGTTCGTCACGCTGGCCGGCTTCCACGCGCTCAACC
>CAZIXL010000448.1:0-3452 GCA_964542885.1 uncultured bacterium | reverse complement strand
CGGGCGCCGTCTCGCTTCGCCCGCGCGTCCGCGCGCCGCGCGAGCGGCCGCCCCCGAAGCTCCCCGAACACGGAGATGCTCCCCCATGCCGCGCTCAAGATGCCTCGCGGATCCGGCCCTCGCGCTGCTCGCCGGCCTCGCCGCGCCCGCGGCCCACGCCGCCGGCGACGACGGGCCCACGAAGATGCTGCGCTCGCCCACCGTGAGCGCCACGCAGATCGCGTTCGCCTACGGGCAGAACGTGTGGATCGTGGGCCGCGCCGGCGGCGTCGCGCAGCGGCTCACGAGCTTCCAGGGCCTCGCCTCGAACCCGCGCTTCTCGCCCGACGGGAAGTGGGTCGCGTTCAGCGGCGAGTACGCCGGCAACCTGGACGTCTACGTGGTCCCCGCCACGGGCGGCGAGCCCCGGCGCCTGACCTGGCACCCGGGCAACGACCTCGTGCAGGGCTGGACGCCCGACGGCAGGTCCGTCGTCTTCAGCTCCGGGCGCGCGAGCTGGGCGCCGACCGCGGCGCCCCGCTTCTGGACCGTGCCCGCGGCCGGCGGCCCCGAGGAGCCCATGGTGCTGCCCCGCGCCTACCAGGGGCGCTTGTCGCCCGACGGCACGCGCGCCGCGTACCGCATGAACAACTCGTGGGACGAGGAGCGCCGCAACTACCGGGGCGGGCAGAACCGGCCCGTGTGGATCACCGACCTCAAGACGCTCGAGACCGTGACCCCGCCGTGGACCGACTCCAAGGACATGGAGCCCGCGTGGCTCGACGCGCACACGGTGGTCTTCGTCTCCGACCGCGACGGCGTCGCGAACGTGTGGTCGTACGACACGGGCTCGAAGGCGCTCGAGGAGCGGACGCACTTCCGCGACTTCGACGTGAAGACGCTCGACGCCGGGGCGGGCGTGGTCGTGTTCGAGCAGGCCGGCGTGATCCACGAGCTCGACCCCCGGACGGGCCGCGAGCACGTGGTGGACATCACCGTCGGCTCCGACTTCCCGTGGATGCTGCCGCACTGGGAGGACGTCTCCGGCCGCATCGCGAACATGGCCCTCTCCCCGACCGGCAAGCGCGTGCTGGTCGAGGCGCGCGGGGAGGTGTTCACGATTCCCGCCGAGAAGGGCGACGTGCGCAACCTGACGCGCGCGAGCGGCTCGGCCGAGCGCGATCCCGCCTGGTCGCCGGACGGCAAGTCGATCGCCTACTTCAGCGACCGCTCGGGCGAGTACCAGCTGATCGTCGAACCGCAGGACGGCCTGTCGCCCGGGCGCGCGATCGACCTGCCGAAGCCGACCCACTACTACACGCTGACGTGGTCGCCGGATTCGAAGAAGCTGCTCTACCACGACACCGACCTGCACGTGTGGGTGCTCGACGTGGCGAGCGGCAGGGCGAAGACGGTGGGCGAGGACCCGTGGATGGTGCCCGCGCGCACGATGTTCCCGACCTGGAGCCCCGACTCGAAGTGGGTGGCCTACGCCGCGCACCTGAACTCGCTCTTCCGCGCGATTTTCGTGGCGAACGTCGAGACCGGCGAGTCGCGCCAGGTGACCGACGGCATGGCCGACGCGATCTACCCGGTGTTCGACCCGAACGGGAAGTACCTGTGGTTCCTGGCCTCGACGGACCTGGGGCTCGGCTCGCAGTGGCTCGACATGACGTCCTACGACCACCACGAGACGTTCGGGCTCTACCTGGCCGTGCTGGCGAAGGGCGAGGCGAGCCCGCTGCTGCCCGAGAGCGACGAGGACGCCGGCGTCGCCGCGGCGAAGGACGACGCGGCCGCGCCGGGCGGCGCAAAGGTGTCGCCGGGGCGCGGCGGCGCCGCGGGCAAGGCCGCCGGCGACGGCAAGGACGCGAAGGAACCGGTCACGGTGACGATCGACTTCGACGGACTGCAGTCGCGCGTCGTCGCGGTGCCGGACGTGGCGGGCAAGTCGTACGGCTCGCTCAAGACCGGCACGACCGGGACCGTCTTCTACGTCGAGAGCGAGGACGACAATCGCTTCGGCGGCGGCGCCGGCACGCTCATGCGCTACAAGCTCGCCGACCGCAAGAGCGTCCGGTTCGCCGAGAACGTCGCGGACTACGACGTGAGCGCCGACGGCAGGAAGCTCGTCTACCGCACGGGCGGCGGCGGCGGTGGGCCGCGCGGCGGCGGCCGTCCGCCGGCGCCGAACCTCTACCTGGTCGACGCCGACAAGGGCCCCCCGGGCAAGGACGCGACGAAGCTGTCGTTCCAGCTCCGCATGTGGCTCGATCCGAAGGCCGAGTTCGCGCAGATCTTCCACGAGGGCTGGCGCGACCAGCGCGACTACCTGTACGTGCCGAACATGCACGGCGCCGACTGGCCGAAGATGCAGGAGATGTACGGCCAGTTCCTGCCGTGGGTGGTGCATCGCGCCGACCTCAACTACCTGCTCGACATGATGGGCGCCGAGATCGCGATCGGTCACTCGTACGTCTACGGCGGCGACATGCCCGAGGTACCCGAGGACCGCGGCGGCCTGCTGGGCGCCGACTTCACGATCGACCAGGGCCGCTGGCGGATCGCCCGCATCTACGACAACGAGAGCTGGAATCCCGAGCTGAAGGCCCCGCTCGCCGAGCCGGGCCTGAAGGTGTCCGCCGGGGACTACGTGCTGGCCGTGAACGGCGAGGAGCTGCGCGTGCCGGACAACCTCTACCGGCTCCTCGACGGCACCGCGGGGCACCAGACCGTGCTCACGGTGAACGCGAAGCCCTCGCTGGACGGGGCGTGGAAGGTCACCGTCGTTCCGGTCGCGAACGAGCAGCCGCTGCGCACGCGGGCGTGGGTCGAGTCGAACCGGCGGCTCGTGGACCGGCTGTCGGGCGGCAGGCTGGCCTACGTCTACCTGCCGAACACCGGCCAGCCGGGCTACGAGAGCTTCAACCGCTATTACTTCGCGCAGCAGGACAAGCCCGCGGCGGTGATCGACGAGCGCTTCAACGGCGGCGGCTCGGCGGCCGACTACATGATCGAGGTCCTGCAGCGCCACCTGGACGGCTACTTCAACAACGTCGCCGGCACGCGGATGCCGTTCACGAGTCCCGAGGCCGGCATCTGGGGCCCGAAGGTGATGATCGTGAACGAGATGTCCGGCTCGGGCGGTGACTTCCTGCCGTACATGTTCCACGAGCGCGGCCTCGGGACGATCGTCGGAAAGCGGACCTGGGGCGGGCTCGTGCACACGGCCGACACGCCGCGGTTCGTGGACGGCGGCGCGATGATCGCCCCGCGCGGCGGCTTCTTCTCGGCCGCGGGCCAGTGGGCGGTCGAGAACACCGGCGTCGCGCCGGACGTGGACGTGGAGAACTGGCCGAAGGACGTCGTGGCCGGCCACGATCCGCAGCTCGAGAAGGCGGTCGAGGTGGCGCTCGAACAGCTCGCCAAGCACCCGGTGGAGCGGCTCCTGAAGGAACCGCCGCCGCCGACCT
>CAZIXL010000447.1:0-3475 GCA_964542885.1 uncultured bacterium | reverse complement strand
GGTGCAGTCGCACGTGCTTCGCGTTGGCCGCGCACGCGCGCACCAGGTCGGCCCAGTGCCGGTCCTCGCGCGCCCGCGCGGCGGCCGCCGGATCCGGCTCGGCGGCCGGTTCGGCGGCGGTCGCGAGCGTGTCCGCAGCCTGCGCGGCGGCTGGCCGCGCGAACGCCGGCGCCACCATCTGGGCGGCCAGCGACAAGAGGAGAAGCGCGGCGAGCGGCGCGCGGAAGGAGACGGCGGTGCGGGACTGCAGGGCTGCGCTCTCGGATTCTCGACTTCGGGGCATCGGAAGCCTCCGGAGGTCAGGGATGGAGCGGGGTCCAGGTGTAGCTGGCGGAGCCGATCAGCGCGCCGAGCGCGCCCAGCGTGATGGTGCTGGCCGCCGCGAGGACGGCGATGAAGTGGTCGCCGCTCTCGAAGCCGTCGGGGCCGTTGCGGGCGAGGAGCGCTCCACCGATCGCCGCGCCGGCGAGCACGCCGACGAGCGCACCCTCGCCCGTGTGCGAACGGCCGAGCGACAACTGCTCGACCTCCGCCCACGGGATGCGCCGGTCGCGGTCCTCGGGCATGCGCCCGAGCTCGACGATCGCGACACGCTTCGGTCCCGACAGGACCACGGCGTCGGCCTGGAGACGGACCCGGTGCGTGAAGAGGGTCGAGCGGGCGGTGTCGATGCGCAGGAAGCCGGCCGAATCGCAGCGCGCCGCGAGCACCGGCAGCTGCGCGGGCGAAGGCGGCTCGACGGCGGCAGCCACCGCGGGCAGGAGCGCGAAGAGCAGCGATGCGAACGCGAGGCGCGCGATTGCCCTGCCGCCCGCCGCGAGGCACGTCACGGCGCGATCCGCGTCCAGTGCGGTACGAGCGCACCCGCGAGCGCGCCGGCCCCGGTGCAGATCAACGGCGTCCACACGAGCACTGCGGCGCGCGTCCATTGACTGGCGGGGCGGTATGCCGCGTATCCCCCGCCGTAGTCGCCGAACTCGACGTAGTCGGTTCCCGGCCTGTCGATCGTCGCGGCTGCCGCGAACCCGAGCGCCATGCCCAGCGTGAAGCCGAGCTTGGCCCCGAGCGGGCTCCAGTTGCCGCTCTTCTCGATGCGCGCGATGCGGTCCCACGTCACCATTCGTCGCTCGGGGGCGAACGATGTGACCGAGCGGTTCGCCCACTCGGGCCCGTCCCAGAAGCCCGCGATGCCGGCCTCCGAGAACTGCGGATCCCGCACCAGCAGCGTGGTTTCGCCCGTTCGCACGCGTACCAGCGAACCGGGGCCGCACCGGGCCGTGGCCGCGGCGAGGCGTGTCGAATCGGGCGGGTTCGCGGGGGTCGACTCGCCGGCTTCCGCCGGCGGCGCCGCGAGGAGCAGCGCCGCCAGCGCGAGGGCCGGAGCGGCTAGAACCACCGGGTGATCGAGACCTTCTTGTCGGTGTAGAACTCGACCGAGTCGGCGCCGTGCGCCTTGAGGTCGCCGTAGAAGCTGCCCTTGGCGCCGCCGAACGGGAAGAAGGCCATCGGCGCGGCCACGCCGATGTTGACGCCGAGCATGCTGGGCTCGACGTGCCAGCGGTACTCGCGGGCCGCCTTGCCGCTGCTCGTGAAGATGCTGCTGGCGTTGCCCAGCTCGTGGCGCTTCACGATCGCGATGGCCTCGTCGAACGTGTCGGCCTTCATGATGCAGAGCACCGGACCGAAGATCTCCTCGCGGGCGATGACCATGTCCGGCTTGACGTTCGTGAAGACCGTCGGCCCGAGGAAGTAGCCGTCGGGGTGCTTCGGGTCCTTGAAGCCGCGCCCGTCGAGCGCCAGCGTCGCGCCCTCGGCGATGCCCTTCTCGATGTAGCCGAGCACCTTCTCGCGGTGCGCCTTCGAGATCACCGGGCCCATGGTGACGCCGGGCTCGAGGCCGTGGCCGACTTTGATCTTCTTGGCCTCGTCGACCAGGCGCTTCGAGATCTCGTCGTACGCGGCGCCGACGCCGAGCACGACCGAGTTCGCCAGGCAGCGCTCGCCGGCGCAGCCGAAACACGACTCGGTGCTCACCTGCGCGGCGCGGTCCATGTTCGCGTCGGGCATCACGAGCACGAAGTTCTTGGCGCCGCCCAGCGCCTGCACGCGCTTGCCGCTCTCGGCCGCGCGCTTGTAGACGTGGTGCGCCACCGGCGAGCTGCCGACGAACGACACGCCGACGATGCCCGGGTGGTCGAGCACCGCGTTGGTCGCGTCCTTCGCGCCGTGCACGAGGTTCACGACGCCGTCGGGGATGCCGGCCTCCTTCAGCAGTTCGAAGATGCGGATCTGCGAGAGCGGCACGCGCTCGCTGGGCTTGACGATGAACGTGTTGCCGCAGGCGATGGCGTGCGGCAGGAACCACATCGGGACCATGGCCGGGAAGTTGAACGGCGTGATGGCAGCGAAGACGCCCATGGGCTGGCGGTAGGTGTAGCTGTCGATGCCGGTGGCGACGTCCTCGAGCGAGCGGCCCTGCATGGTCGTGGGGATCGAGGTCGCGAGCTCGATGTTGTCGATCGCGCGGCGGATGCTGCTGCGCGACTCGTCGAGCGTCTTGCCGTGCTCCAGCGTGAGGATGGTCGACAGCTCGTCGAAATGCTGCTCGAAGAGCTGGCGCAGCACGAACAGCGGCCGGATGCGGTTCACGGGCGGCGTCGCGCGCCACGCCGGCCAGGCCTTCGTCGCCGCGGCGACCGCGGCGTCCACGTCGGCACGCCCGCCCATCGGCACGCGGGCCAGCAACTCGTCGGTCGCGGGGTTGCGGACTTCGCCGAACTCGGTCGCCGCCGAGTCCACCCAGCGCCCGCCGATGAAGTTCTGGAGCGTGCGGCCGGCCTTCGCGTCCTTGGTGGCGAGGGCGGCCAGTTCCTGCGGAGACGACATGATGGTGAGCCCCTTTCCTGCGGTTCAGCCGGCGAAGTCGGGGCTCACGGGCACCGTGTCTCCCGGCGTCGTGGTTCGATCGCCGTGCGCGCCGGATGGGCCGGCGCCTGGAGCGTTTCGAGGGTGCAGACGCGCAGGAGAATACACCGGCCCCGCGCGAAGGGCTCCCGGAATTCCGCATTCCATGACGTCCGTCGCGCGCCGGCCGCGGGCCGGCGGCCACCCGGAACCCGGACGGCGAGCGGGACGGGCCCCGAAACGCACCGCGGAGCCCCGGCTTCGGGACCCCGCGGCGGCAATGGCGCTCGAAGGCGCTCTCAGCGATACCCGAAGATCGCGGAGTAGAGGATCAGCAGGATCAGCAGGACGCCGATCCCGAGCGCGATCGAGCCGAAGATCTTCCAGCGGCGGACGCGCTTCGCGTCGGGCGCGGGGATCAGCCGCTCCTCGAGCTCGCCGCTCGCGACCAGTTCCTCGTACTCGCGCGGCCGGTCGGTCTTGAACTCGTCGAGCGGGATGCCCTCGGTGAAGACGACCGTGTCCATCGGGAACTTCTCGGGCCGGAAGTGGGTGTTGAAGAAGTGCACCG
>CAZIXL010000446.1:0-3480 GCA_964542885.1 uncultured bacterium | reverse complement strand
ATCGGCACGTTCAACGTGCGGGCCATTTCGTCGTAGGAGAGGTCCTGGACCACCCGCAGCGCGAGCACCGCCTGGTGCTCGGGCGAGAGCTCCGCGAAGCAGGCCCGCAGGTTCGCGTCGCGCTCGCTGGTGACGGCGTGGTCGGCCGGGTCGTCGTCCAGCCCGAACTGTTTTCCGGCCTCGATCATGGGCTCGATGGACGCCTCGGGGCGCCGCTTGCGGCGGCGGAACAGCGAGAACGCCAGGTTGGTCGTGATCCGGGCGAGCCAGGGATAGAGCGGCTGTCCGACCTCGAACCGGCCGATCGCGCCCCAGGCGCGCACGAAGGCTTCCTGCGCCAGGTCGTCGGCGTCCGCGTCGTTGCGCGTGAGCGCCCACGCGACGCGGTAGACCGCCCGCTGGTAGCGGCGGACGATCTCGGCGAAGGCCGCTTCGGAGCCCTTCTGGGCGGACGCGACCAGGGCATCGTCGCCCGGCCCGGCAGTCGAGTTACGCTCGGCCTCGCGGTTCATTCCCCGGCAGGTTGGGCGCGGGCCCCGGGGGCGTCAAGGCGGGCGGCCGGGTTGCGGGATGCAACGCCGGGGAGCCGGCGCGGTCGGCATGCGGCCGGGCGGCCTGCGCCGGCGCGGCTGCACAGGCCCTTGCGAGGCCCGGACATGTGACGTCACCGGGGCACGGGCCTATCTTGGGGCCATGTCCTCCCCGGATTCCGGCACGCGACTCGAAGAGACGCCGGCCGTCTTCCAGTATCCGAACCAGCCCGACTCCACCGTGGCGGTGACGCTCCGCCGGCGTGGCCCGCGGGACCGCCTGGTGGCGGTCGCGCGCACGTGGGCGATCGCGTGGGCGGCGGCGATCGCGGCCGTGTTCCTGCCGGTGCTGCACTTCATCCTGGTGCCGGCGCTGCTGATCGGCGGGCCGCTCTACGCGCTGGCCCAGTTCAAGGAGCACACGACGCTCATGGGCGGCTCGGGCCCCTGCCCCGCCTGCGGGGCGAAGGTCACGCTCACGCAGAAGCGCCGCGCCGAGGAGCGCCTGGCGGTGCGCTGCGAGAGCTGCGGCCGGCGGCTCGTGCTCCACCTGGCACCCGAACAACTGGAGCCGCCCGGAGCCTGATGGCCCCGTTCGCATTCGCGGGCGAGCTCGCCGCGCTCGGCACCGCGATCAGCTGGTCCATCGGCTCCAACTTCTTCGCCGCCGCCGGGCAGCGCATGGGCTCGGTGGTCCTGAACCGGCTCCGCATCACCGTGGGCTTCCTGCTGCTGTCGCTCGCGCTGCTGGCGACGCGCGGGGCGCCGTGGCCGGTGTGGGCGACGCACGCGCAGGTGGGCTGGCTGGCGGCGAGCGGGCTGGTGGGGTTCGTCTTCGGCGACACCTGGTACTTCCGCTCGCTCGTGATCCTGGGCCCGGGCCGCGCGGCCCTGATGGCGTCGAGCGCGCCGATCTTCACGATGGTCTTCGCGGCGCTGCTGCTGCACGAGCACCCGGGACCGCTGGCGCTGCTGGGCACGGCGATGACGCTCGCGGGCATCGCCTGGGTGCTGCTCGATCGCGTGCGCGTGCGAGGGACGCACGTCGAGGGTTCGGTGGCGATGGGCGTCTTCGCGGGGATCCTGGCGGCGATGGGCCAGGCGGGCGGCTACGTGCTTTCGAAGACGGCCCTGCGCACGGGGATCGACCCGCTGTCGGCGACGCTGCTGCGGGTGGGCGCGGCGACGGTGGCGATCTGGATCCTGGCGGCGGCGGAGCGCGCGGTGCCGGCCACGGTGGGCGCGCTGCGCGATCGCCGCGCGGCGGGCTTCATGGTGGGCGGCGCGATCTTCGGCCCGTTCCTGGGCGTGACGATGTCGCTGGTGGCGATCCGCTACATCGACACCGGCGTGGCCGCGAGCATCACGGCGATCTATCCCATCTTCACGATGCTGATCGCCTCGCGCTTCCACGGCGAGCGGCTGACCTGGCGGGCGCTGCTGGGCGCGGCGCTGGCGGTGGCGGGCGTGGTGGTGCTGTTCCTGCGCAAGGCCTGAAGGCGCAGGCGGCGCTTCAACCCCGCGAGTCCTCGACGCGAAACGCCCCGGGCCGTGGCCTCGGGCCGCCCGGTTCGGCGGGCAGGACCGCGGCGTTCGCGTCGCGGACGGCGTGATAGCCGGGCGAGAGGATTTCGATGCCCGCGCGGGCGAACGCGTCCTGGATCGCCTCGTGCAGCCGCGAGTAGAGCGCGAGCTGCGCGTGCGAGTCCTTCGTCGCGCAGTTCAGCTCGTAGCTCACGTGGAAGTCGTTCAGCGAGCGCTGGTACACGCGCGGCTCGGGATCCTTCTCGATGCCTTCCACCGAGAGCGCGGCTTCGATCAGCAGGCCGTGGACCTTTCGCCACCCGGCGTCGTAGCCGATCGTGACCTCGGTGTGCAGCGTGAGGCCGCCCTGCCCGGCGAGGCGCGTGTAGTTCACGATCGGCTGCGAACCCACCAGGCCGTTGGGGATCGTCACCTCCTCGTTGCGGATGCTGCGCAGCTTGGTGGCGAAGAAGCCCAGGCTCACCACGTCGCCCACGTGGTCGCCGATCTGCACGCGCTCGCCGGGGCTGAAGGCGCGCGAGTACGTGAGCACGATCCCCGAGATCACGTTGCCCACGAAGCCCGTGGATCCGAGCGACACCATGACGCCGAGCAGGATCGACACGCCCTGCACGGCGCGCGAGTGCGAACCGGGCACGTAGGGGTACGCGACCATCACGGCGACGATCCACAGCAGGATGCGCATGAGCCGCCGGCTCGGGCGCGCGAGCTGCGGGTGGAAGCCGCCGAAGCGCAGCGTGCCGGCGGCGATCGCGTCGAAGAAGCGGTCGGACAGCCGCACGAGCCAGCGGAACGCGAACAGGATCACGCCGATGATGAGCAGCCCCGGCACGGCGCTCACGACCGCGAGCACCACCTCGACCAGCTTGGTGCGCGCCGAGTGCAGCAGCAGCCAGCTCCAGCCCTGCGTCCACGGGAAGAGCGAAAGGACGAGCGTGATCCACGCGTAGACCAGCAGCAGCCCGACCACGACGTCGGCGCGCGCCAGCACGCCGCCGACGATCCCCGTGAGCTGGGCGCGGGTCAGGACCTCGAAGTTCCGGAACCGGATGCCGCGCAGGTAGCGCGGCAGCCGCTCGTCCAGCTGGGCCTTCCACCAGCCGCTCGCCGCCATCAGGAGCCGCAGCAGGATCCACGCGACGAGCGTGAAGCCGAGCGCGGCGAGCACCGACACGAGGAAGCCCAGCGGCCGCCGGCCGGCCCGCTCCTTGCGGATGCCCGCGCTCACGCGCGAGGGCAGGTCGGTGACGAGCGCCGCGAGGTCCGTGGGGCTCATGCCTTCCACGTCCGCGGCCGTGATGAGCCACAGGAACCGGTGGCGCAGCCGCACCTCGACGCCCTCGGGCGTGGAGACGAGCCGCACCGAGTCGGCAGGCGTCTCGACGTCGCGCACCGCGGCGTCGAG
>CAZIXL010000445.1:0-3481 GCA_964542885.1 uncultured bacterium | reverse complement strand
TGTGTCCACCCTTCTTCGCCGCCCGAGCCCGGACCGACGACGATTGCGGGCCGTGTCGTCTACGACTCCGACGCAGCTCGGGGGGTCCCCGCGGTTCTCGTACGGGCTGTCGGGAAGTCCGCCACCGTCGAGACGGATTCGACAGGTAGCTTCGAATTCGCCCCGGACGTCGAGGGTGGTGAACTCGTGCAACTCAGCTTCACGAAGGCAGGGTTCGACGAGTTCGTGACGACGCTCATGATTCAGGCTGGCACAGCCAACACGCTCTCAACGGCAATTCGGTTGGCGCAGCAAGGGCAAGGAGGATCGGGAACCAGTGGCAATGCGGCCTCAATCGTTCTCGAATCGATCAGCGCCAACTCGATCGCCGTGGCCCACACTGGGAGTGCCGAGACTGCAGCGCTAACGTTTCAGGTACGGGATCTGCAGGGCCTGCCGATCGACTTCGCGCATCGCGCGACTCTCCAGTTCACACTGGCTCAGGCACCAGCAGGCGGCGCGTCGCTAAGTCGAGACACCGTGTCGACCGATGCCAATGGGCGTGCCATCGTGGCACTAAGCTCAGGGACTCTCGCCCAAGCGGTTCAGGTGCGGGCACAGATCCTCGGCCAGTCTGCTTTCTCGGAGTTGGTCCCCATCGTGATTCACGGCGGGCCGCCTGATGCCGGGCACTTCAGCTTTGCGGCTGAGAAGACGAACATCCCCGGTCTAGTCGAATTCGGGGTCGTTGATCGAGTGACGGCATTTGTCGGCGATCGCTACGGGAATCCTGTCTCTGGGGGAACGGCCGTCTACTTCGCCACTACGGGGGGAATCATCCAGGCGTCTGCTACAACGGACGACCATGGCCGCGCTTCGGTCGACCTCATCGCCGCGCAGCCCGAGCCAAATGCCTCCCCAGCCCTCACTGACAGCGCCGGGATCGCCCGGGTCTCCGCCCAGACAATGGACGGCAATCAGGCCGTCATTCGGGCATCGACTCTTGCGGTGGTCTTCTCTGGCCACACAGAGTTACTCGCCTCGCCAAGTACATTCGATCTTCCGCCGAACGGCTATCAGGATTTTGTCGTCACGATGCGCGACTTTGAACACCACAACCCGCTCGTGGCGGGATCGACGGTCGCCTTCGCCGCCAGCAGCGGCGTCGTGGGTAGCCAGGCGAGCTACACGCTCCCCGACACAAAGGACAAGCAGTACACGAGCTTTGTGTTCCGGCTGATCAACTCGACCACGGGGCCCGCTGTTGTTGCCCCAGACGGTTCGAAATCGGTGATTCGTCAACTCGCGGATCTGGCTCGTCGGCCGGTTGAAGTGACGGCTGCGTCCTTCGATTCGAGGTCCGGTGAGCGAGCACCGATGCTTGGGGCGACGGCGAGCGCGCGCGTTACGATTACGGTGGAGAGCCCGAACGGCAAGGCTGCCCTTGTACTGACCGGAAACCTGCAGTAAGCAAACGCGACCGGTTCGGTTCACTGCACTTCCGGGAGCACTTCACGCCGCATCGGAGAAACGAGTGCCACCGTCGTTGGCAGGTGAGACCAGCGCGCCCGAGGCCGACGGGCGCGCTTTGCTGCCTATGCACCGACGCCGTTGGCCGCGTGGGCTAGCGCGATCGACTGGCCGACATCGTACGTGGGTCAGTGGCCCTTGCCGATCGCACGCGGGAGCTGTTCTCGCAGGCCTCAAGTCGCCTCACGGACCTAGGTGCGGCTATCCAGCCCAGCAAGCGACGCCGCCGTTGCGGAGGCCGGATTAGCACAGGCTTGGAAGGGTCCGTGGCACCCGAACCCGCCTGTCGATCCGGGCCACGCTCGTTCGTCGTGGGGATGAAGCCGGTTCCGGACCGCCTCGTGGGAGGCGGCGGGCCGGCCGACCCGAACGCCGAGGGAGCGCCCGCCATGACCAGGTCCAACCACAAGCGCCGCAACGCGCTGCTCTGGACGCTTCAAGTCCTGCTCGCAGTCCTGTTCCTGTTCGCCGGCACGATGAAGCTGGTGAGCCCGATCGATGAGATGGCCCGCATGTCCGGCCTGCCCGGCGGTTTCCTCCTCTTCATCGGGGCGGCCGAACTGGCGGGCGGGCTCGGCCTCGTGCTGCCGGGGCTGCTCCGCGTCCGGCGTGCGCTCACGCCGCTCGCCGCCGCCGGGCTCGTGCTCGTGATGGCCGGCGCCGTCGTCGTGTCGGCGCTGCGCATGGGCGTCGCCTCGGCCGCGGTTCCGCTGGTCGTGGGCGCGCTGCTCGTACTGGTCGTGCGTGGCCGCCTCGACTGGGCGCGCCGCGTGGCGCCGCCAGTCGTCGCGCGGGAGCACGGCGCGATCGCTTCCTGATCCGCGACCGTTCGGTCCGGCGGCGCGCTTGCGCCGCGATGCCGGCACGGGCGACCTTCGCCGGTCGAACGATCGGCGGGAACGAGACGGCGGGCCGAGCCGTCCCACCTCAGCCGGGGCGCGTCCCCGAGGAGAACACGCGATGCGATTCATGATGCTGGTGATTCCGAAGGCGTACCAGGACTCGGCCGCGGACCCGGACTTCGCCCCGCCCGCCGACCTCGTGGCGAAGATGATGAAGTTCAACGAGTCGCTTTCGCAGGCCGGCGTACTGCTCGGACTGGACGGCCTCACGCCGCCGGCGAAGGCCGCGCGCGTCCACTTCGGCGGCGGCAAGCCGCGGGTGAGCGACGGCCCGTTCGCGGAGTCGAAGGAACTGGTGGGCGGCTACTGGATCATCCAGGTCAAGGCGCGCGAGGAGGCGCTCGAGTGGGCGAAGCGTGCGCCCATGCTGGACGGCGACGTGATCGAGGTGCGCCAGATCCAGGAGCTCGAGGACTTCCCGGAGGACGTGCAGAGGGCGGCGCGGGGGCAATAACGCGTGGGCGACGCGGCGACGCACGGCACGATCAACGCCATCTGGCGGATCGAATCCCCGAAGCTCATCGCCGGGCTGGCCCGGATGGTGGGGAACGCGGGCCTCGCGGAGGACTTCGCGCAGGACGCGTTCCTCGCCGCGCTCGAGAAGTGGCCCGTCACCGGGATTCCCGACCAGCCCGGCGCGTGGCTCATGGCCACCGCCAGGCGTCGCGCGATCGATCACCTGCGCCGGAACCGGATGCTCGACCGCAAGCACGCCGAGCTGGGTGGCGAGCTGGAAGCGCTCGAGCGGCGCGCGCCCGACTGGGACGAGGCGATCGACGACGTGATCGGCGACGACCTGCTGCGGCTGGTGTTCACGGCCTGCCATCCCGTGCTCTCGACCGAGGCGCGGGTCGCGCTGACGCTGCGCATGCTCGGCGGGCTCACGACGGAGGAGATCGCGCGTGCGTTCCTGACGAGCGTGCCCGCAGTGCAGCAGCGCATCGTCCGCGCCAAGCGCACGCTCGCCGAAGCGCGGGTGCCGTTCGAGCTGCCGTCGCCGGCCGAGCTGGCGCCGCGGCTCGCGTCGGTGCTCGAGGTGATCTACCTGGTCTTCAACGAGGGCTACACGG
>CAZIXL010000444.1:0-3485 GCA_964542885.1 uncultured bacterium | reverse complement strand
GCGCGCGGACGTGACGACCCGTTCGCGCCGCCTACCTCAGCACGGCCACGCGCGCGGTCCGCTCGATCCGGCCGCCCGCCGACTCGATGCGGGCGTGCGCGAAGTACATCCCACTCGCCATGCCCGGCAACGGGTACTCGAAGCGGCCACCGCCCGGGTACGTGTCGTCGGCGAGGCGCGCGACCTCGCGGCCGCCCACGTCGTAGAGCGTCACGCGGACGCGCGCGGCCGACGGCAGCTCGAGCACGACCGCCACCGCGCCGCGATGGCGCGCCGCGGAGAATCGAAGCTGCGAGATGCCCGATCCCGCGTCGCCGACCCCGGTCGTGCCGAGGACGACGACCTTCACGTCCGTGGCCGAGTAGAGCACCGCGACTTCACCGCTCGCGTCCATGCCGTCGAGCGTGACGCTCGCGAACGTGCCGCTGACCGAGCCCGCGCCGAGCACGGCGATCGTGTCGCCGGGCGCCGGCGCGTCGCCTGCGATCGAGACCAGCTCGAGCGTGCCGTCGAGGCTGGCATTGCCGTCCACCTCGAGGCTGTCGCGTGCGCCGGATGCCGCCGAGCCGATTCGAAGGATCGTCGTGCTGGCGCTCGAAAGCGTCAGGCTCCCGCCGAGGTGCAGGTGGCCCAGCGGCGCCTCCGGGTCGTCCAGTGCGCCCGCTCTCCGGGCCCCGCGCACGATCGACGCGGCATCCGCGCCGCGTCGCGCGCCGGATGCCGGGGGCACGGGATAGTCGTGCGGATACAGCCGGGCCCCGCTCGCGTCGACGCTCATGTCCGCCGCACCCGACGCATGGAGCGCGGTGCCGACGGCGAGCGTTCCGCCGCCCGTGAACACGCCGCCCACGTTTTGCAGCTCCCCGACCTGCAGCGGCGCCCCCGGCAGGTCGATCGTGCCGAGGTTCTGCCACGTCCCGTCCAGGATCCCGTTGCCGCTGAGCGTGCCGGTCGCGGTGATCACGCCGGAGCCGTACACGTGCCCCGTGTCGATCGCGAGGAGGCCTTCGCAGTCGATCGTCGAGACGACCGCCGAGCCGTTCGTGACGCGAAGCTGCCCGCCCGGACCGACGTACGTGAGACCCGTCGAGGTGAAGGCGCCGGCCGAGTCGACCTGCACGATGCCCGCCCCGCCCACGGAGTCCGCGATCGCGACGTCGCCGTGCGCGACGACCTGCGCATTGGAGCCCGCCATGCGCAGGAGCCCGCTTCCGCCGCGGCCCACACCGAGCGCGATCGGATCGGGCGCGGTGTTGTAGAGGTGCACGTTGGCCCCGCTGTTCACGGTCATCTCGGGTGCGGCGCTGCCGCCCGAGAGGTCGAACGCCGGATCCTGCCGGATCTCGGAAACGCCCGAGAGGAACCGCAGCGTGCCGCCGGTCATCTCGAGCGTGCCGCCGAGGGCGTTGGTCATCACGATCGGACCGCCGAGGACGGTCCTGCCGCCGGAGATGCGGACGAGCCCCGTGCCGTCGGTCGACCCGCTCGGGTGGTCCGCGTCGCCGATGAAGAGGCTGCCGCCCAGCAGGGCCGTTCCGCCGTCGATGAAGAGGTGGCCGGGGCGGGCGGCCGCCGTCGTCGGATCGTCGCCGACGTACGTCTTTCCGTAGACGTAGGCGCGCGGGTTCGTGCCGGCGACGGACTCGTACAGGTGGAGGGTTCCGCCTCCCCCGAGGCCGGCGTAGAGCGCGCCCTTCACGTCCAGCACGCCGCCGTCGAAGACGTCGACGGTGGTATTGGACGTGACGCCACCGCCTGCGCCGAGAACCACGTCGCCGCGGCCGCCGCCCCCAGCGGCGGAGAGCGTGCCGAACGTGGAGCGATAGACGGCTCCGAAATAGTTGTGGGAGCCGCTCACGTACACGTGGGTGCTGGTGAAGGTCGAGCGCGAGGTCTCGATCCGGCCGTTGCCGAGCAGCGTGCCGCCGCCGGTCAGTTACACGTTGGCCCGGTCGAAGCCGTTGGTCACCGAGCCGGCGTTGGCGAGCATCAGGGGCAGGCTGGTCGAGGCCGAGACGACCGACCCGTTCGAAGCCAGGCCGCCCGAGACGCGCAGCGTCCCCGTGGCGCCGTCGGCGCCGACCACGACCTGTCTCGCGCGAATCGTGCCGGTGCCGATGCCCAGCTCGCCGGAGACCACGTCGAACGTGCCCTGGACCCCCAGCGTCCCCGACACGGACAGGGTCGGCGTGCCGTAGCTGTACATCGCGGACAGCGTGTCCTGCGGCGAGGCCCACGAGATCGTGTGGGTCCCGTTGCCGTAGAGCAGCGCCGTGTCCAGGTAGGTCGGGGCGACGGCGGGACTCCAGAGGCTCGCCGTACCCGCCGAGCCGCTCACGGCGTTGAGCCAGGAACGGTTGGCGGCGTGGGCGCCGGGTGCGCCGATGGCCAGCGCGGCGAACAGCAATGCCACGACCAGGCCCGGGCGAAGGGGCAGCGACAGGCGTTCGGCAGTCATGGAACCTCCGGTGAAGCGCCCGCCGGCCGGGGCGTGCGCGTGGGCGGGAGACGGTCGTCCTGCATGGTTCCTGCGCTCGCGCTTCGGAAGGCGATGGCCGCGCGCGCGCGGTTCGGGGTGCGCGGTCCGCACGGCGTCGTGCAGGAGCACCTCCTGTTCGGCGAGAGCGGGCCGCGCGCCCGATCCCGGCCCGGCGTTCTCCTGCCGGGGCGCCCGGGCATGACGGCGTACCTGCGCGCGGTCCGTTAGGCTTCCGCCACGAGCGCACCGACGCGCATCGCGCCCCGCATCACGACCGGGAACACGATCGAGGACCCGATGAGTCCCGAAACGACCGCCGAAACCGCCCCCGCCTCGCCCGAGCCGCGCGCGCTCACGCTGCGCGAGAACCTCCAGGTACTGTTCACGGCCTCGCGCGGGTTCTGGCTCGTGAACGTGGTGAACTTCGGCGACGGGATCGCCTACTTCGGCATCCTCAACCTGCTCACCCTGTTCCTCAGCCGCGACGCGCACTTCTCCGACCCGGCCGCGGGCTTCGCGGTGTCGTTCTTCACCGGCGTCGTCACGCTGTGCATGTTCGGCGGCGGCTTCGTCTCCGACCGCCTCGGCGTGCGGCGGGCGCTCACGCTGTCGCTGGTGGGCATGCTCGTCGGCCGCGTGCTGATGGTGCTCTCGCCCGGGCTGGGCGCCAGCACGGCCCCGGTGCTCTGGGCGGGCCTGCTGGTCATGGGTGTCGCCGAGGGCATCGTGCAGCCGGCCCTCTATGCGGGCGTCAAGGAGTACACGGACGCGCGCACCAGCACGCTCAGCTACTCGTTCCTCTACGCCATCATGAACCTGGGCATCTTCGCCGAATCCATGGTGTCGCCCTTCCTGCGCACGCGCGACCCCGGGACGGGCGTCGGCCTGGGGTGGGGGATCGGCGGCGTGTTCTGGGTGATGATCGGCATCACCGCGCTCATGCTGCTCGTGAACCTCGTGTTCTTCACGCGCCGGGTCGAGTTGCGCGACCGCGGCGCCGAGCACG
>CAZIXL010000443.1:0-3505 GCA_964542885.1 uncultured bacterium | reverse complement strand
CGTGCCCGCCGCGATGCTGGCCTGCGGCGCGCTGGTCGTGATCGCGTTCAGCCAGACGCGCGCGCTGTTCGGCGAGGGCACGACGATCCTCGCCTCGTGCCTGCCGGTCTCGGTGGCGACCACGCTCGTGGGGCTGTTCGTCATGGTGAGCCGCCGGCGCGCGCTCATGCAGGTGATCGGGCTCGTGATCGTCGAGAACGCCATCTTCCTCGCGGCCGTCTCGCTCACCTACGGCATGCCGCTCGTGGTCGAGATGGGCGTGCTGCTCGACCTGCTCGTGGGCGTGGCGCTGCTCGGGATCTTCGTCGGCCGCATCGAGGAGACGCACGGCGACTCCGACACGACGCGGCTGCGGACGCTGAAGGGCTGACGCGGTGGCCTGGCTCGCGCCGCTCCTGCTCGCCGCCCCGCTCGCCGCGCTCGCGCGCGCGCTGCTCGGGCGCTCGGCGTGGACGCCGCGCCTCGTGACCGGGACGGGCGCGTTGCTGCTCGCGCTGGCGGTCGCGCTGGTCGCGCGCGTGCTGGCCGGCGGGCCGTTCACGGCGGCGGGCGGCTGGCTGCACGCCGACGCGCTCTCGGCGCTGCTCACGTTCGCGATCGCCGGCGTGACGCTGCCGTGCGCGTGGTACGGCACGCACTACATGGCGTACGTGGCGCGGCGCGACGACACCGACGCGCAGTGGGCGCCCGGGCGCTACGAGGTCGCGCTGCTCGGCCTGGTCGCCTGCATGCTGCTGGCGGTCTCGGCGAACAACCTCGGGCTCATGTGGATCGCGATCGAGGGCGGCACGCTGGCCTCGGCGCTGCTCGTGGGCTACTACCGCCGGCCCGGGTCGGTCGAGGCGGCGTGGAAGTACCTGGTGCTCGCCTCGGTCGGCATCTCGCTCGCGCTGCTGGCGACCGTGCTGCTCTTCTACTCGGCCGGCCGCGTGTTCGGCGAGGAGGGCATCGCGCTCCAGTGGACGCAGCTGCGCGCGGCCGCGCCCGCGCTGGACCCGCGCTTCGTGAAGCTCGCGTTCCTGTTCGCGCTGGCCGGCTACGGCGCCAAGGCGGGCCTCGCGCCCATGCACTCGTGGCTGCCCGACGCCTACAGCCAGGCGCCCACACCGGTCGCGGCGCTCATGTCCACGGCGCTGCTCGCCACGTCGCTGTCGGCGCTGCTGCGCTTCTTCGCGGTCACCGCCGCGTGCACGGGCCCCGTGTGGCCCGGCGGGCTGTTCGCGTTGTTTGGCGCCCTGTCGATGGCGATGGCCGTGCCGTTCCTGCTGGTGCAGGGCGAGTACAAGCGCCTGCTCGCCTACTCGAGCATCGAGCACGCCGGGCTCGTCACGCTCGCGATCGGCTTCGGTACGCCCATGGCCGTCTTCGGCGGCCTGCTGCACCTCCTCGTCCAATCGTTCGCCAAGTCGCTCGCGTTCCTGCTCGCGGGCTCGCTCGGGCGCGGCGCGCACTCGCGGCGCATGGACCATTTCGGCGGCACGCTCGCCGCGAGCGCGCCGCTCGGCGCGCTGCTCGCGGTCGCGGGCCTCGGCCTGGTGGGCCTGCCGCCCGCAGGCACGTTCGTGTCGGAGTGGCTCGCGCTGGCCGGCGGGTTCTCGAGCCGCCACGGCGGCGCGGCGCGCCTCGCGCTCGTCGCGCTGGTCGTGGTGTTCCTCGGGCTCACGTTCCACTGGTCGCGCATGGTGCTGGGCCGCCCGCGCGAGGGCTTCGCCGACCCGCTGCCGCGCGCCGCGCAGGTGCCGCTCTGGCTGCTGGCCGGCGCGGTGCTCCTGCTCGGCGTGTTCCTGCCCGGACCGGTGCGCCTGCTGATCGAGCAGGCGTCGAAGGTGGTGCGGCCGTGACGAACGTCGCCGGCGAGCTGTTCCCGCTCGATCGCGCGCTGCGCGGCATCCGCGAGCGCTTCGGCGACGCGGTGATCGACGCCGACCGCGCCTCGCTGCGCGAGCACGTGGTGGTGGTCCCGGCCGAGCGGCTGGCCGAGGTCGCGGGCGCCGTGGCGAACGAGTGGGGTGGCACGCTGCTCACGATGTTCGCGCTCGACGAGCGCGATCCGGACGGGCGCTTCCGCGTGCACGCCATGTTCTCGATGGCGCCCGAGGACGCCGTGCTCACGCTGGCCGCCGCCGTGCCCGAGGAGGCGCCCGCCTACCGCGCGGTCTCGACCACCGTGCACGCGGCGCACGCGTGCGAGCGCGAGCTGGCCGAGATGCTCGGCGTGAGGCCGACGGGCCACCCCTCGCCCGCGCCGCTCGTGGGCCACGACGGCTGGCCCGCCGGCATGCACCCGCTGCGCAAGGACTTCGCGGTGCCCGAGGGCGTGGCGTGGCCGCCGCGGTTCTCGTTCGTGCCCGTCGAGGGCGAGGGCGTGTTCGAGATCCCGGTCGGGCCGATCCACGCCGGCATCATCGAGCCCGGGCACTTCCGCTTCTCGACCGTCGGCGAGGCCGTGCTCAAGCTCGAAGTGAAGCTCGGCTGGTGCTGGCGCGGGATCGAAAAGCAGGGCGAGGGCGCCACGCTCACACGCGGCCTCGAACTGGCCGAGCGGATCTGCGGGACGTGCGCGTTCTCGCACGCGCTCGCCTTCTGCGCGGCGGCCGAGGAGCTGGCCGGGCAGGTCGTGCCGCATCGCGGCCGCGCGCTGCGCTCGCTCGCCGGCGAGCTCGAGCGCATCGCGAACCACCTCGCCGACATGACCGGCATCCTCAACGACGTCGCGTGGGTGGTCGGCGCCGCCGAACTGGCGCGGCTGCGCGAGATGGTGCAGCAGGCCTGCGACGCGCTGTTCGGGCACCGCTTCCTGCGCGGGGTGTGCGTGCCGGGCGGCGTCGCGGGCGACCTGGACGACGCCCAACAGCTGTGGCTGCGCAAGGTGCTGTCGGAGGTGCGCGCCGACCTGCAGGAGACCTGCCGTGCCGCGACCGCGAACGCGGCGGTGATGGACCGCCTGGTCGGCACCGGCGTGCTGCCGCTCGAGACCGCACGCGACCTGGGCGTGACGGGCGTCGCCGCGCGCGCGAGCGGGCTCACGCTCGACGGCCGGCGCGACCACCCGTACGCCGCGTACCGCGACCTCGACTTCCAGGTCGTCACGCGCACCGCCGGCGACGTGTACGCGCGGTTCGACCAGCGGCTGGGCGAGATCCACGAGTCGCTGAACCTCGTGGACCAGATGATCCTGCGCCTGCCCGGCGGGCCGATCGCGCAGCACCTGGGCGAGCTGCCGCCGCAGCGCTGGGGCTTCGGGCTGGTCGAGTCCGCGCGCGGGCTCACGTCGCACTGGCTGCGCGCCGACGCGCGCGGCCGCATCGGCGACTGGCGCGTGCGTTCGGCCTCGCACGCCGCGTGGCCGGCGCTCGCGCTATCCGTGCCGGGCAACATCGTTCCCGACTTCCCGCTCATCAACAAGAGCTTCAACCTGTGCTACGCGTGCACGGACAAGTGACGGAGGGCCACCCGCCGTGTGGGAAGCGCTGAAGCGCCCGCTGCAGCTCGGCAGCCTCGCTGG
>CAZIXL010000442.1:0-3517 GCA_964542885.1 uncultured bacterium | reverse complement strand
GTCCCGCGAGGGGCGCCCCGTTTTCCCGCCCTCAGGCGGCCCGGCGCAGCAGCCCGCGCAGCACCGGCTGCAGTCGCGCGAGTTGCACCTGCACGTCGCGCCACGCCGCGGGCGCCTCGGCCAGCTGGCCCGCGCGCGCGAGCCCCTCGAGTCGCAGCGCCGCGTCGGCGGCGGGCCGCGCCGCGAGCGTGAGCAGCAGGCCCTTGAGCGTGTGCGCCGCGCGCGCGAGCGCGGCGGCGTCGAGCTCGGCCAGCGCCGCGGTGACGGCGCGCTCCTGCTGCGGCTGGTCGTGCAGGAACGTCGCGACGATGTCCTGCAGCACGTCGGGATCGCCCTCCATGTTGAGGTTCAGCCGCACGTGGTCGAGCACCTCGGCTTCGTGCGCAGGGGCCGGCGCGGGCGCGGGACCGGGCGCCGCCGTCGAGCGCCCGGGGAACAGGCGCTGGAGCGTGCCGAACAGCTCGGCCGCGACGATCGGCTTGGAGACGTACGCGTCCATGCCCGACTGCAGGCACTTCTCGCGGTCGCCGGTCATCGCGAGCGCGGTCAGCGCGACGATCGGCAGGTGGCCGCCCGCGGCGCGCTCCTGCTCGCGGATCTTCGCGGTCGCCTCGAAGCCGCCCATGCGCGGCATGTGCACGTCCATCAGCACCAGGTCGAAGGCGGCGCGCGCGAGCGCGTCGAGCGCCTCGAGCCCGTCGCCGACCACGGTCACCTCGTGCCCGCGCTTCTGCAGCATGGTCACGGCGAGCTTCTGGTTCACCAGGTTGTCTTCCGCGAGCAGCACCCGCAGAGGGGCCGCGGCCGGGGCGGGGGACCCGGGAGTCGGGGTGTGCATGGCCATCGTGTCCTTCCGGGAGTCGGCCGGCGCCTCGGGTCGCTCGTCGGCCGCGCCGGCGCCGAGGACCCGCGCGACGACCTGGTCGAGCTGCTTCTGGGAAACGGGCTTCGTGAGGTAGGCGGCCAGGCCCAGCTCGCGGCTGCGCGCCGCGTCGCCGCTCTGGCCACCCGACGTGAGCATGAGGATCGTGGCCCCGGTGACGCCGGGCATCTCGCGGATGCGCTCGGCCAGCTGCAGGCCGTCCAGCCCGGGCATGTGGTAGTCCACGATGAGCAGCGCGAACGGTTCCTGCTGGGCCTTCGCGCGCCACAGCTCGGTCAGCGCCGCCTGGCCGCCGTCCACGGCGGTCACCGCGAGGCCCATCGCGCCGAGCTGCTCCGCGAGGATGCGGCGGTTGGTCTCGTTGTCGTCCACCACGAGCGCGCGCCGGCCGCGCAGGTCGGCGAGCGCCCCGGGTACGGCGGGCGCGGGGGCCGCGGCCTTGTCGAGGCGCAGCGTGAAGTGGAACGTGGCGCCGTGGCCGTGGCGGCTCTCGACCCAGAGGCGCCCGCCCATGAGCTCGACGAGGCGCTTGCAGATCGCGAGCCCGAGGCCCGTGCCGCCGAAGCGGCGCGTCGTCGAGTTGTCGGCCTGGGTGAACGCCTCGAAGATGCGCTGCAGCTTCTGCGGCTCGATCCCGATGCCGGTGTCGCTCACGGACACGCGCAGGATGGACGTCGCCTCGTTGCTCGCGTCCTCCTCGACCCGCACCACGATCTCGCCGCGCTCCGTGAACTTGATCGCGTTGCCGACCAGGTTCACGAGCACCTGGCGGATGCGTACGGGGTCGCCGACGAAGTGCTCGGGCACCTCGGGGCGCACGTCGCACACCAGCTCGAGGCCCTTCTGGTGGGCACGCAACGCGACGATGCGCAGCGCGTGGTCGACCTCGGTCCGCAGTTCGATCGGGGTCGCGTCGAGCTCCATGCGGCCGGCCTCGATCTTCGAGAAGTCGAGGATGTCGTTGATGACCGACAGCAGCGTGTCGGCCGAGGAGCGGGCGGTCTCGAGGAAGTCGCGCTGCTCGCCCGTCAGCTCGGTCTCGAGCGCCAGCTCGGTCATCCCGATCACGCCGTTGAGCGGGGTGCGGATCTCGTGGCTCATGTTGGCCAGGAACTCGCTCTTCGCGCGGCTCGCCTCCTCGGCGCGGTCGCGGGCGGCGACCAGGTCGGCCGTGCGCGACTGGACCTCGGATTCGAGGTGCTGCTGGTGCTGCTGGCGCTGCAGGTCGCGCGCCTGGATCTGGCCCAGCATGCCGTTGAAGCCGTCGATCACCTCGCCGATCTCGTCGCGGCCCTCCGACACGGCGCGCACGCCGTAGTCGCGCTCCTCCGTCACCCGCCGGGTCACGCCGGCCAGGTGCAGCAGCGGGCGCGAGATCATGCGCTGCAGGCGCGAGGCGAGCGCGAGCGCCACGCCCGAGGCGGCGAGCAGCACCAGCCCCAGGATGAGCAGGTAGCGGCGGACGCGCGCCTCCATCTCGAGCAGGTCCGAGCGGATGTAGACCGTGCCGATGCGCTCGCCGTCGAGCAGCACGGGACGGACGACCGCCATCCAGCCGTCGTGCAGGCCGGCGTCCGTCGCGTGCACGGCGGCCGGCCACAGGGCGCCGGCGCCGGCGTCGCGCCGGTACTGGGCGAACGGCGCCCCGGACTTGCCGTACATGCAGGCGGAGACCACGTGCTTCTGGGCCCGCAGCGCGGCCAGCGCGTCGCGGGCCGCGGCCGCGTCGTCGAACGTGAGCGCGGCGGTGCTCTCGTTCGCGATCACGTCGCCGAGCACGGACAGGTCGCGTTCCATGGTGCCCCGGAACGTGAGCATCTCGTGGCCCAGGAACGCGCCGCAGGCGAGCAGCAGCACGACGACGCTGGTCAGCGTGGTGAGGAACGTGAGCTTGAGGCGGATCGGCAGGTCGTGCAGGGCGCGCATGTCAGTTCCGGGCATCCACCACGCGCGAGAGCGCGAGCAGCTTCGAGCTGATGCGCAGCCCGCTGGCCTCGGCGTGGTCCAGGTTGATCTCGAAGCGCACGCGCCCGGCGTCGTCGGCGAAGCCGACCATGCCGCCGTGGGCCGCGAACGCGGGCGTGTCGGCCACGGTCAGCACCGGGGCCCGGCCGACCTCGACGAGCACGTCGGCGAGGTGCTCCGACTCGGAGGCGGCCACGTACAGGATCTGGCTGCCGCGGGCGTCCTGCGCGCGGCGGGCGAAGCGCACGAAGACCGGCTTGCCGTTGATCGTCTTCGTGCTCAGCAGGTTCGCGAGCACGGCGGCCAGGTCGTCCTCGCCGAGGATCGTGAAGACGAGCTGGCCGTTCGAGCCGGCGAGCGCCGTGTCGGGCCACTGCACGAACTTCGCGATGTTCCACAGCATCTCGGACTTCTTCTCGTTCACCGCGTCGGCACGCTGCGCGGGCGCGGTGAGGGCGACCGCGGGCACGGCCTGCGCGAAGAGCAGGGCCAGCGCGAGCGCCAGGGTCCGCCGCGCGCGCGGCGCGCGGGAACGCGCCGGCCGGCGGAAAGCGGTTTCGGCATCCCGCGCCGAGGGGTGTCGACGGGAAGTCCGCACGTGCGTCTCCGAGGGGGGATACGGCGTACGACGGTCGAAGTCTCGCCGCACGTATCGGCACGCGCCGCCCG
>CAZIXL010000441.1:0-3518 GCA_964542885.1 uncultured bacterium | reverse complement strand
GTGACCGACGGGGCGATGGGGCTTCGCAGTCATGTCGAATACTCCCCGCCAGTCGCGCCAGTGTCGCCGGTGGCCATGCCAACCTGGGTCGCGAATCCACCGCTTCACCGGCCGCGCCCGTTGCCCATGCACCCGGAACCAACGGCGCCCGCCGGCCCTTCGGGTGTCGAAGCGCAACATCGCATCGAGCGGACACCGGTCGGGGGCCATGCCGGGGGGGCGATCAGCCGGACATGGCTCCCGACACTGCTCTTCACTCCCGCGATGTGCGTGATCGCGACATTTTCCGTCGGCGGGCCGTGGGCCATCGTCATCGGACCGTCGACGGCTGTCGTCACACCGACGCTGTGGTGGCTGTTCGTGGTTCGATCCGGTCGCATCGGGCCACTTCGCGGAGCCGCAATCGGGGCGACGATCGGACTCGTTTCCCAGCTTCTTCCTCCGCTCCTCTTCCTCGTCGGGTACAACGCGATTGGCCAGCCCGGCAGCGCTGGCCTGGCCAGCCTCGCCCCCATTGTCTTCCTGGTCGCCATATTCGGCGGCATCGGATGGACGCTCGTTTCGGGCGCCGTCCTCGGCGCGTCGATCGCATGGCTGCAACGCAAGTGGGCGTGACCGTCGGTTGATCCGGACACCGTGGCTCCACGCCGGTTCCGACGCTGCCGAGTTGCTGGCGCGTGGTGATCCCCGGGAAGTAGGCTCCGGGCCCTGACCCATCGACGTTCGGAGCTTCGTCTTGATCGAACCGACCGACATCCGGACTGCGAATCCCGCAGACCTCCTCGGAAGCCTCAATGAGTCCGAGCGGGCCAACGCGCCGCCGCACCTGTTCTACGCGGGCGATGCGACGCTCCTCGGGGCCGTGCCGCGTGTGTCGATCGTCGGGTCGCGAGCGGCCAGTCCCGAAGGCATTCGTCGTGCAGTTCGCCTCGCCACGGAACTGGCTGCGCACGGCGTGGTCGTCGTCAGCGGGCTCGCACGTGGACTCGATGCCGCGGCGCATCGCGCGGCGATGGAACACGGGGGCAGGACGATCGCGGTCGTCGGGACACCGCTGGATCGATGCTATCCGCCGGAGCACGAGGCACTGCAGGACGAGATCGCGCACCGAGACCTCGTCGTCTCCCAGTTCGAAATCGGTCGACCCGTCTCCCGCTCCAACTTCCCGCGGCGGAACCGCACGATGGCGCTGCTCAGTCACGCGACCGTGATCGTCGAAGCCGGTGAGAGTAGCGGCACTCTTTCGCAGGGGTGGGAGGCGCTGCGCCTTGGCAGGGCGCTCTTCATCCTGCGGTCGGTGGCAGAGGATGCGACTCTCGAGTGGCCGGCGAAGATGCTCCACTACGGCGGCTTCGTTCTCTCGGATGTGGAGCAGGTGAGGGAGACGCTGCCGACCCCCGGTGGAGGACCCTACGCCACCGCTCCTTTCTAGCCTTCGCGTCGCGACCTTTCTCGTCTATCCCTCGCAGCCGATCGGCGAACTCGCGCGCGCGGTGCGGAACGCCGTGCTCGCCATGAAGAACGACCAGGAAGGCTACGCTCGCGGCGAGCCGATGATCGAGTACGTCGCACACCGGCTGCGGGTACTCCTGCCCGGCTCGATCCTCGACGGCTTCTTCTCGAACGAAACGTCGCTCGTCCCTATGCCCGGACACGCGCCACTGCTCGAGCGGGGAAATCCGCTCTGGCCGACCCGGCGGCTTTGCGAGGCACTCGTGAACGAAGGACTCGGCCGGGAGGTGCTTCCGCTGGTCGAGCGGATCGAAGCCGTGCCGGCCTCGCACCAGGTCCGCCGAGGCGAGCTGCGTGCATCGGCCAGGCGACACTACGAGTCGATTCGTGTGGTGCCCCGCATCGGGGAAGAACGTCCGCGTCTGCTACTGGTCGACGACGTCCTCACCCGGGGCGCCACCATGCTGGGTGCGGCGACACGGATCATCGAGGCACTTCCCGGAGCGCAGGTCCTCGGGTTCGCCGTGGCCCGGACGCGCTCCGATCCGGCGGAGATCGAATCCGCCGTGTCCATTCGCGTCCACCGAATCGAGCGCTGGGGCGAGGACGACTGCAACGTCGTCGAGTCCGGGGAATCTCTTGCCTGAGCTTTGGCGGAGGCGGGGGTCGATCGGACAGGCGATCGGGTTCACAGGGCGGCTGAGCCTGCGCGCGCTCATCTAGAAGAGGTATCGGCGGGCCGTTCGCTGGGGCATCCCGCCCAATCGCCGGCCCGCGCCCGCAGGTGCGGGCCGGCGCGCACAAAGTGCTTGCGGACTGCACGAGCGCCCGGCGACCATGGAGTCCCCCGCCCCCTTGCCGCCCCCTTTGAAGCTCTGCATCGCGCTGGATTTCTCGAGGGGAGCCCCATGCCGTCCTCCCACAGGACGCGGCTTGCCCGCGTCCTGTCGGCGTTCGTGGCCGGGACGTGGGCGGTGGCGGCGCACGCGGCGTGCACCGGGTTCGGTGCGGCCGGCGGCATCGCCGTCGTGCCGTCGCCGCAGATGCTGGTCGCCGCCGACTTCGATCGCGACGGCGTGCTCGACCTGGCGGTGGCGTGCGGCTCGGGCGCACCGCTCGCGATCGTGCGCGGGCGCGCGGGCGGCGGTTTCGCGGCGCCCGTGCCCTCGTCGAGCGGCGCGACCGGCCGCGGCCTCGCGGTGGGCGACCTGGACGGCGACGCGAACCTCGACGTCGCGGTGTGCGTGAGCACGGGCGTCGCGGTCTGGCACGGGCGGGGCGACGGCACGTTCACGGGCGGCGGCATCGTGGCGCTGGGTTCGGCGCCGCGCGCGGTCGTGTGCGCCGACTTCGACGAGGACGGCATCATCGACCTCGCGGTCGCGAGCGCGAACACGAACGAGGTGCTGCTCGCGCCCGGCGGCGGCGTGGACGGCGTGGCCGACGGCACGTTCGGCGCCGCGCGCAGCTTCCCGGTCGGCACGAACCCCGCGCGCATGGTGGCCGCCGACTTCGACGGCGACGGCATCCTGGACCTGGCGGTCGCGAACAACTCGGCGGCCAGCGTGTCGATCCTGCGCGGGCTCGGCGCGAACGGCCGCGGCAACGGCAGCTTCTCGCCCGCGGTGAACGTGGGCGTCGCCGGCTCGCCGTGGGGCTTGGCGGTGGCCGACGTGGACCGCGACGGCGACCCCGACCTGCTCGCGAGCAACGGCGCCGGCACCACGATCGCGTGGCTGCGCAACACGGGCGGCGCGTTCGCGAACGCCGCCTCGTTCACCACCGCGCTCGCGCCGCGCGATCTCGCCACCGGCGACTTCGACGGCGACGGGCGCGTGGACGTCGCGGCGGCGTGCGCTGCAGCGAACGTGGTCACGGTGCTGCGCGGCGACGGCGCGGGCGGCTTCTCGGCGCTGGGCAACTTCGCGGCGGCGAACGGTGCGGCCGGGCTCGTCGCCGGCGACTGGAACGGCGACGGCGTGCCGGACCTCGTGAGCGCGAACCCGGGCGCGAACACGCTCACGCGCTTCACGGGCACGTGTCCGGCGGCGGCGGGCTCGGTGGTG
>CAZIXL010000440.1:0-3523 GCA_964542885.1 uncultured bacterium | reverse complement strand
CGCCACCAGGTCCGCCGCCGTCGTCGCCATCGTCGGGCGTCCCAACGTCGGCAAGTCGACGTTGGTCAACGCCATCCGCGGCGCGCGCCGGGCGGTCGTGCACGACCGCCCCGGCGTCACGCGCGACCGCAACGCGGTGCGCGCCGAGTGGACGGGCCGCTCGTTCGTGCTCGTGGACACCGGCGGCTTCCTGCCGGCGGCCGCCGAGGGGCGCGACGCGGACGTGCGCCGCCAGGCCGAGGCGGCGATCGGGCTCGCGCACGCGGTGCTCTTCCTGGTCGACGCGAAGACGGGGGTCACGGACCTCGACCAAGCGATCGCGAGCCAGCTCCGGCGCAGCGGGACCCGGGCGCTGCTCGTCGTGAACAAGGTCGACAAGCCCGGGGACCCGATCGTGCACGACTTCCACCGGCTCGGCCTGGGCGAACCGCTCCCCGTCGCCGCCGAGGGCGGGCTCGGCATCGGCGACCTGCTCGACGCGGTGCTCGGCCTGCTGCCGCCCGAGGACACGCGCGCCGAGCGCCCCGACGCCCGCGTGGCGATCGTCGGCCGTCCGAACGTCGGCAAGTCGTCGCTCGTCAACGCCCTGCTCGGGGAGAACCGCGTGCTGGTCGAGCCCACCGCGGGCACGACCGTGGACGCGATCGACACGGACTGGGTGACGCCGAACGGCCGGTTCACGCTCGTCGACACGGCGGGCATCCGGCGCCAGGCCATGTTCGACGACCAGGCCGAGTTCTACGCGACCATGCGCGCGCTGAACGCGCTCGAGCGGGCCGACGTGGCCTGCCTCGTCGTGGACGCGCGCGAGGGCTTCCAGAAGCAGGAGGCGCGGCTCGCCCACCACGCGCTCGACGCCGGCTGCTCGGTACTGCTGCTCTACAACAAGTGGGACCTGGTCGAGGACCGCGAGCAGGCGTGGAAGGCGATCGGCGCGGACCGCGCCCGGCGTTTCCCGACGCTGTCCGAGCTGCCCGCGCACCCGGTCTCGGCCACGGAAAAGATCCACCTCGCGCGGCTGCCGGAGTACATTGCCGAACGGGCCGCCGAGAACACGCGGCGCATCCCGACCAAGGACCTCAACGAGTGGCTGGCGCTGGTCCAGAAGCGCCGCCAGGTGCCGAGCAACTCGGTCGGGCGCAGCCCGAAGATCTACTACATGACGCAGACGGGCGTCCGGCCGCCGACGTTCACCCTGTTCGTCAACGCGCCGTCGCGCCTCGGGGACAACTACCGCCGCTACCTGTGGGGGCAGTTCGTGGAGCACTTCGGCTTCCGCGGCACGCCGCTGCGGTTCAAGGTGAAGAAGAGCGAGTAACGTGGGACCGCTTCCGGCAGTGGCGGGCACGCTCATCGCCGCCTACGTCGCGGGCTCGCTCCCGTGGGGGCTGTGGCTCGGCCGCTGGCTGCGCGGCGTGGACGTGCGCACGCTGGGCTCGGGCAATCTCGGTGCGACGAACGTCTACCGCTCCCTCGGCCCCGCGATCGGGATCGCGACCCTGCTGCTCGACATCGCCAAGGGCGCCCTGCCCGTCGCGCTGCTGCCGCGCTCGCCGCTGGGCGCGGCCTTCCCGGGCGGACCCGAGTGGTGCGCGCTCGCCGCCGCGTTCGCAGCGGTGGCCGGACACGTCTGGACGTTTCTCGCCGGCTTCAAGGGCGGCAAAGGCGTCGCGACCTCGGCCGGGGTGCTGCTGGCGCTCTCGCCGCCGGCCTTCGGCGTCTTCGTGGGCGTGTTCCTGGTCGTGCTGCTCGTGACCCGCTTCGTGTCGCTCGGCTCCATGCTGGGCGCCGTGGCCTTTTCGGTGGCACTCGCGCGGTTCTCGCCCGCGGGCGTCGCCAGCCCGACGTTCGGGGTGGGGGTGCTGCTCGCCGCGCTCGTAATCGCACGCCACCGCGACAACATCGGCCGGCTCCTCAAGGGCGAGGAGCGCCGCTTCCAGTTCACGAGGAGGCAGCCGTGAGTCGCGTGGCCGTGCTGGGCGCCGGGTCGTGGGGGACCACGCTCGCGATCCACCTCGGGGCACTGGGCCACGAGGTCAGCCTGTGGGGAAACGACCGCGCCGACCTGGCCGCCCTCGAGCGCGACCGGGAAAACCGCAAGTTTCTGGCTGGCATCCATCTGCCCGACAGCGTTAAGGTGCAACCGGAACTCGGCGAAGCACTCGAAGGCGCCCGGTTCCACTTCTACGTGGTGCCCTCGCAGGCGGTCCGGCCGGTGGCCGCCCGCGTGCGCGAGACCGGCGAGGCCGAGGCCATCCCGGTCTGCGCGAGCAAGGGGCTCGAGCTGGGGAGCCTGGCTCGGCTCTCGGTCGTGCTCGAAGAGGTTCTCGGGGGCGGGGCGCCGGTCGCTTTCACGGGCCCGAGCCACGCGGAAGAGGTCGCGGTCGGCATCCCGACCTCGATCGTCGCGGCGTGCGCCGATCCCGGGCGCGCGCGGGCGGTCCAGGTCCTGTGCTCGACGCCGCGGCTGCGGGTGTACACGAACGACGACGTCGTGGGCTGCGAATACGGCGGGGCGCTCAAGAACGTGATCGCCATCGCGGCCGGGCTCTGCGACGGACTCGGGTACGGGGACAACACGAAGGGCGCGCTGCTCACGCGCGGCCTCGCCGAGATCAGCCGGCTCGGCGTCGCCATGGGCGGGCGGCGCGAGACGTTCGCCGGCCTCACGGGGATGGGGGACCTGATCACCACCGCCATGAGCCGGCACAGCCGCAACCGCCACGTGGGCGAGCGGCTGGGCAGGGGAGAATCGCTCGAGCAGGTGCTCGGCGCGATGGTCATGGTGGCGGAGGGCGTCCACACGTCGCGGGCGGCGCGGGACCTGGGGCGCGCGCACGGCGTGGAACTCCCGATCACCGAACAGGTGTGCGCGATCCTGCTCGAGGGCCGCACGCCCCGCGAGGCGCTGACGGCGCTCATGACGCGGGACCTGAAGAGCGAGGACTGACGCGAAGTCGCGAGGAGGACCTCTTGGCGATCCGGAAACTCGACCCCGACGCGGACGGCAAGCTCTATCGCTCGATCAGCGAAGTCAGCGAGATGCTGGACGTGAAGCCGCACGTGCTGCGCTACTGGGAGACCCAGTTCAGCATGCTGCGCCCGAAGAAGAATCGCGCCGGCAACCGCATGTACCGCCCCGAGGAGGTGAAGCTCCTCCTGCGGATCCGCGAGTTGCTCTACGGCAAGCGCTTCACCATCGCCGGCGCGCGACGCACGTTGCTCGCCGAGCGGCGCGAGGAGTCGCCGCAGGGCGAGCTGGGTTTCGCCGAAGCCGAGCGTCGCATGCTCCTGATCGAGGTGAAGGAAGGCCTCCGCGACCTCGCCGCCCGGCTGCGAAACGGGCGCGAGCTGGAGCACGGGCGGGCGGGCTGAGGGGGCGTTCTTGCGCGAAGCGCGTGGGACCGGTACATTGCCCGCCGCTTTTCGCAAGAGGCCTCCGGTCGGGGCGTAGCGCAGCCCGGTAGCGCACCTGCATGGGGTGCAGGGGGTCGCTGGTTCGAATCCAGTCGCCCCGACCATC
>CAZIXL010000439.1:0-3538 GCA_964542885.1 uncultured bacterium | reverse complement strand
AGCGAGAAGGCGTGCATCGCGAGACTCCACCTCGGGGGCGGGTCTTGCGGGGACGGCGCGCGCATCATCGCACGGGCGAAAACGGCGCCCGTCCGTGCCCGCACGCGAGCCGGCGCGCCGCGCGACAGCAACTTTCGCGTCGCGCACGCGCGGGGCGCGCCAGCGCCGAAGCAGGGCGCGAGAGCGCGGCGCAAGGTGGTCGGCCGCGAAGCGCGAACGAAACCACGCGCGAAGGCGGTCAATTCAATTCGATGTCACGAGATACGCGCGCCCCACACGAAGGGCCCGCGCCGCGACGCCGCCGTGCCACCGTCACGAGTCCGCACGACCACTCGCCCACCCGCCCGGGCACTGCCAGCCGCTTTCATCGTCAGAAGCCTTCCGCCCGCACCCGCACGAGCGTCGCGAGCCTCGACCCCACACGAGTCCGCACCCTGCGACCGCCCGCGTCATTCGACACCCCAGCGTCCTGCGCCCCCGCGCACGCTCCTGTATCCTGCGCCCGTCGCGCGCGACGTTTGCCTTGCCAGATCGCCTCGCACTTGCCCAGGAGACTCGCGTCCATGATCAAGCTCATGCTGTTCATCGACGGCACGTGGCTCTACTCGAACACGCCGCGGCTCGTCGAAGCCTCCGGTGAGCCCGGCTTCATGCTCGACTTCGGGAAGCTGCCGCGCGTGCTCGCCGACGAGGTCTCGCGCCAGCTCGGGCACGCCGAGTACACCGTCGTCCGCACGCACCTGTTCGGCAGCTTCGCCGACAACGTGGACGGCCGCGACCAGGAGCCCGTGCAGCGCCGGCTCAACTTCTTCTCGATGCTCCGCCAGCAGCACCACTACGAGGTCGAGGCCTTCCCGATCAACTTCCGCGGCAAGCGCCTGCGCAAGACCGACCGCGATCCCAACGACTCGTTCGAGCCCAAGGAGAAGTGCGTCGACATCGCGCTCGCCACCGCCATGCTGTTCAACGCGTCCATGCCGAACGCCTACGACGTCGCGCTCGCCGTGCTCGGCGACCAGGACTTCAAGCCCGTCCTGCAGAGCGTGCGCCGGCTCGGCAAGCGCGTCGCCATCGCCTCCATCCAGGGCGCCTGCGCGTCCGAGTTGTCGGATCCCGGCGACAAGGAGCGCGTGCGCGATTCGGACATCATCTGGCTCGAGGACCTGCTGCCCGCGCTCGCGCGGCGCTACGACCCGCACGTGCTCGAGTGCCAGTCGCCGCACCACAAGGGCGACCGCCGCGTGCAGACCACGTACTACCCGAAGCGCGGCGAGAAGTTCTACTGCGAGGAGTGCCGCTCGCAGTTCTCGCGGCAGAAGCAGGAGAACGGCGCGGGCGAGGTGCGCGTGCGGTGGGCGCCCACCGGCACGCCGCTGCGCGGCTTCGTGTGCCACAAGCGCATGGACAAGAACTACGGCTTCATCCGCGTCGACGGTTGCGGCGAGTGGGACGGGCCCGAGTACTTCTTCCACGAGACCGACATCAGCGACGGCACCACGTTCGCCGAGATGCCCGAGGGCGCCGAGGTCGACTTCGTCGTGAAGGCCGAGCCGCCCGACGGCAAGGCGCCGCCCGCGCGCGAGGTGCGCCGGCGGGCCGTCGCATGAGCGACGCGCAGGCTGCCGCGCCCGCCGAGGTGCGCGAGGCGCTCGACGTGCTCGCGCGCACGCCCGCGGTGCTCGACGCGTGGCTGCGCGGGCTGTCGGAGCCGTGGCTCTCGGCGACCGAGGGCGAGGGCACCTGGTCGCCGCGCGAGATCCTCGCGCACCTCGTGGACGACGAGGAGGTCGACTGGCTGCCGCGCCTGCGGATCCTGCTCGAGCACGGCGAGTCGCGTGCGTTCGAACCGTTCGACCGGGAGGGCTTCCGTGCCCGCTTCGCGGCGACGCCGGTGGACGCCCTGCTCGACGCCTTCGCCGCGCGTCGGCGCGAGAACCTCGCCGCGCTGCGCGACCTCGCGCTCGCGCCCGCCGACCTCGATCGCACGGGCCTGCATCCGGCGCTCGGCCGCGTGACCGTGCGCCAGCTGCTCGCCGGCTGGGTCGTGCACGACCTCACGCACCTCGCGCAGTTCGCCCGCGTCACGGCGAAGCGCTACACGCTCGCGACCGGCCCGTGGCGCGCCTACCTCGGCGTGCTCGCCGACCGAACGCCCTGATCTCCGCCCCGCGGCACCGAAGGCCGCAGTCCCGGGGAAGCTCGACGCCAGGCCGAAGAGGAACACTCGCATGAAAGCCGTCGCCGTCACGCCCGCCACCCGCAGCGTCGAAGTGCGCGACGTTCCCGAGCCCGTGCTGCAGGGTCCCGGCGACGTGAAACTGAAGATGATCCGCGCCGGTGTCTGCGGCACCGACCGCGAGATCTGCCGTTTCGACTACGGCACGCCGCCTCCCGGCAGCGACCACCTGGTGATCGGGCACGAATCGCTCGCGGAAGTCGTCGAGGCCGGTCCCGCCGCGACGGGCTGGAAGCCGGGCGACCTCGCCGTGCTGATCGTGCGCCGGCCGTGCGACGACCCCGCGTGCGACGCGTGCCGCGCCGGCCGCCAGGACTTCTGCGTGACCGGCCGGTACACCGAGCGCGGCATCAAGGGCCGGCACGGGTTCATGGCCGAGACCGTCGCCGAGGACGCGCGCTGGCTCGTGCACGTGCCCGCCGCGCTGCGCGACGTCGGCGTGCTCGTCGAGCCGCTCACGATCGCCGAGAAGGCGCGGCTCGAGGTCGACGCCATGCTCGACCGCATGCCGTGGCGGCGCGAGAGCGTCGAGGGTCTGCACGTCATGGTCCTGGGCGGCGGCCCCGTCGGGCTGCTCGGCGCCATGGCCTTCTCGGCCGCCGGCTGCCGCGTGACGCTCGCTTCCCGCCAGCCCGCCACCGACGTGCGCGCGCAACTGCTCGCGGCGGTGGGCGGACGCTACGTGTCCGTCGACCCGCTGCCGCTCGGCGACGCCGTGAAGCAGGCCGGCAGGATCGACGTCGTGTACGAGGCCATCGGCGCCGCGCCGCCCGCGTTCGAGGCGCTGCAGGCGCTCGGGCCCAACGCGCTGTTCGTGTTCACCGGCGTTCCCGGCCGCCGCGGCACGCCCGACCTGGACGGCGGCGCGCTCATGCGCTCGCTCGTGCTCAACAACCAGGTGCTGCTCGGCACCGTGAACGCCGGGCGTGACGCGTACGAGGCCGCCGTCACCGATCTCGGGCGTTTCATGCAGCGCTGGCCCGACGCCGTGCGCGCGCTGATCACGCACCACGTGCCGCTCACCGACGCCCCGCGCGCGCTCACCTCGCCGCCCGAGGGCATCAAGACCGTCGTCGAGATCGGCGGCTGAGGCACGCCACGCGAAGCCCGGGCGGCGGTCCGCCGCCGGCCCGGGCGTGCGCGCCTCGCCGCGTACCGGCGCGGGCCCCGCGCCGCGCCCGCGCCGTGCGAGCGGCTGCGCGACGGCCCGCGCAGTTGGCCATTGCGCGAGCGCCCCGCGCTGCGGCACAGTGCCCGCGCGCACAGGGCGCCTCCCGTCCGCGGAAAGGGTTCTCCCACCTG
>CAZIXL010000438.1:0-3560 GCA_964542885.1 uncultured bacterium | reverse complement strand
GCGAACGGCGACCTGCAGTACCTCGACATCATCGCCGAGGAGTGCAAGGGCCTCGACGTGATGGGCGTGAACGTCTACCGGGGCATCTCGGTCGGCGACCTGTACCAGCGCGTGCACGACACGCTGGGCATCCCGGTCGTGTTCAGCGAGTTCGGCTGCGACGCGTTCAACGCGAAGACCATGCGCGAGGACCAGCCCATGCAGGCCCGCTACCTGAAGGGTCAGTGGGAGGAGATCTACGAGCAGTCCGCCGGCAAGGGGCGCGTGGGGAACGCGGCGGGCGGGTTCGTCTTCCAGTGGAGCGACGGCTGGTGGAAGTACGGCCAGGACAGCCGGCTCTCGGTGCACGACACGCACGCCTCGTGGCCCGACGGCGGCTACGTGGAGGACTTCACCGAGGGCGAGAACAACATGAACGAGGAGTGGTGGGGCGTGTGCGCGAAGGGCCCCGCCGACGCGAAGGGCCTGTACGACCTGTACCCGCGGGCCGCCTACTTCGTGCTGAAGGACGCGTTCGCGCTCGACGCGTACGCGCCGTCCACGAACCTCGACGCGATCCGCGCGCACTTCGCGACGATCGATCCGATGGGCGCGGCGGTGGCCGCCAGTGGCGAGCGCGCGAGCGACATCGCGAGCGGCGTCGCGCGCGGGCGCCTGAGCGGCCTGCGCGTCCAGCTCGAGACGATCGGCACGGGCGGCGAGCGCATCACGACGCCGCCGGCGTCGGCCCCGCAGACGGCGCTGCCGGCGTTCCGCGGTTACGACAAGCTGCAGTCCTTCTACGCCGACTTCGAGGGGCGCCCGACCGACAACGTGACCGGCACGGTCTCGATCAACGTGCTCGGAAACGTGCCCACCAACCCGATCAACGAGATCTTCTACGAGAAGCGCGGCATCCCGAAGTCGCTGCTCGGCGCCGACTACACGCCGGTCCAGGTCACGACCGGCGAGCGCGTGAAGGTGCACCACGCGACGGTGGCGTGGGAGGACCGCTACTTCGTGCTCGACGGCTTCTACCGCACGGGCCACTACCACTGGGGCTACGAAGGCGACTTCTTCGGCCTGTACCGCGACGCGTACTACGGCGTGAACACCGACATCTACGACGCCGACGCGCCGGTGGGCTTCGAGATGACCGGCCGCCGGCAGTTCGACGGCCTCAAGCTCGCCTACGGCCCGCAGCTCTGGTGGGGCGCGAACCCCGCCGTGATCGCGAAGTACCGGCGCGCGATCGGTCGCGTGACCGCGACCGGCATCTACCAGGAGGACGTGGCCACGCAGTCCGCGACCATCGCCGCGTCGTCGCAGCTGCCGACCGCCAAGACGCGCAAGGCCACACTGGCGCTCGAGCACGCGCGCGGGCCCTTCAGCCTCACCGTCGGCGGCATCTGGTCGGGCAGCACGAAGGCCGGCCAGCCCTTCCAGTTCGTGACCGGCTCCGGCGCGAACATGGTCGCGTGGCAGGACGAGATCTACGAGTCCGACGCGTTCGGCGCGAAGGCCAAGCTCACGTACCAGAGCGGCGCGTGGAACTGGTACGCGCAGGCCGCGCGCATGGGCCTGGTCGCCGACGGCGGCCCGACCGCCGCGATCACGTACACGGGCTGGAGCCTGAAGGACGTGGGCACCGGCAACCAGGACAACTTCGTCACGGGACTCCTGTACAACACCGGGCCCTGGCAGATCGCGCCCAACGTGCTCTGGCAGAAGCCGCTCATCGGGCCGATCCCCGCGGGCGCGCCGTCGCCCGCCGTGCCACGCAACCTCGAGGTGCAGAACGACCCGTTCGCCGTCCGCGCGAATCGAGAGATGTTCGGCATGGAGTTGATGCTCGGCTTCGACCCGACGCCGGGCACCTGGATGTGGGCGTGGGACAACGACGTCCGCGAGGACGCGAAGTTCGCCGCCAGCATGGACATCATCTACCGGGACTTCGCGACCACGATGGACGCGGCGACGTACATCCTCGCCAACGGCACGCCCGCGGTCTTCCCCGGCGCGACGCCGGCGCGCGACCTGTGGGAGATCCGCGGCCGCATCGTGTCGCGCCTCGGCCCCGCGACGCGCATCGCGAGCACGTGGTTCGTGGGCCAGGGCGAGCCCAACGGCGAGAACACACGCGTCGTGCACCGCTGGGGAGGCGACGCGAAGATCGCCTGGCGCCAGGTCGCGATCACCGGCATGGCCCACTTCAACGACTGGGGCCCGTACGACTACCACCGCGACTTCAACCTGACGTTCCCGGCGCAGTACTCCGGCGACATCGGCTACACGCTCGCCGGCCCCGCGTGGCTCGCGACGGTGCCCACGACGAGCATCGGCGTGCGCGGCATCTACCGCACGCTCGACCAGTACTCGCCCCGCTTCCTGCCCGACGCCACGGGCAAGGACGGCAACGAGTGGGAATTCCGGACGTACTTGAACTTCACTTTGTAGCGCCGACTTCGCGGCGCAAGACACGCGGGCGCGCGGCGGGGACGCCGGGCGCCCGTGGTGTCCGCGGGCGGAGGCTTCCCGCCCTCGGGGTCCAGGGACCCTCGCGGGCCCCGCGAATCGGTGAAGTCGCTTCGCGTCCCGGGGGTCGACGACTCGCACCCGGGTCCGGCGTCCGCACCGTGCCGCGCCCGAACCCGCCGGCCGCAAACGACAGGGGAGTTGGCTCCTTGCCCCGCACACGACGGTTCGAATCCGGCGCGGACGGGCTTCGTCTCGTCGCGGCGGGGGCCGCGTTGTCGATCGCGTGCCTCGCCCGCCCCGCCACCGCCGATTGGCCGCAGGATCCCAGCGTGAACCTGCCGGTCTGCGCGGCACCGGGCAACCAGAACGGCGCCGTCCCGGTGTCGAGCGGCTCCGGCGCCACGATCGTCGCGTGGTACGACTTCCGGAGCGGCTCCGACTTCGATCTGGACGCGACCCGCATCCTGGCGGGCGGCGTCCTCGACCCCGCCTTGCCCGCGGGCGGGTCGCTCCATACTGCCTGGGCCGCCGGACACTCGGGCTGGGGATCGCCGTCGCGACCGGGCGCCGCGCCGGTCGCGATGGCCGTTGCCGGCGCCGGAACGCGCCGCGTCCCGTGCGGCCCGAGCTGGCGCAACGCCATCCGGACGCGCTCTTCGAGCGGCGCGTCCGGCGGCGCCGCGCTGGCGGCGACCGCGCGCCGGGCTTCCTCGAGCCGAACGCCCAGCGCGCGAAGCCAGGGGATCACTTCTTCCCTCGCGCGCTCGGCGGCCTGCGCCGCGTCCACGATGCGGGCGACGGCGAGCGCGGCCTCGCGGGCCGGTGCGGAGTCCGTCGCGACGACGGCGGCCCCGCCGTGCACCGATTCGGTCGCCGACGTGCGCGCATGTTCGCGAGCGCCGGCGTTGCCGCGATCACCCGGATGCTCGCCGCTCGCGCCGATGCCCGCACCGGTGCCCGCGCCGGTGCCCGCGCCGGTGCTCGCGTTGGTGCCCGAACCGCTCCGGCGCTCGCGGGTCGCGGCTCGCTCCCGCTCGCGCGCCTTCGCGAGCCGCGCTTCGGTGGCGCGGCGCCGCGAGTTCTCGCGCGCGCCCCGGACCCGC
>CAZIXL010000437.1:0-3566 GCA_964542885.1 uncultured bacterium | reverse complement strand
CGACGACGACAACCTGATCGTCCACCTCGATCCCGACGGCGAGGGCCGGCGCGCGTACCTGTTCGGCGTCACTCCGTTCGGCGTGCAGATCGACGGCATCCTCACCGACGAGCCCGACTTCCAGTGGGACGGCGTGTGGGACGCCGAGACGCACCGCGAGCCCGGCCGCTGGACCGCGGAGATCGCGATCCCGTTCCGCACGCTGCGCGTGCCGCTCGAGGGCCGCCGCCCGTGGCGCATCTGGATCCGCCGCCAGTGCGTGCCCAACAACGAGGTCGCCTCGTGGCCGCCGTGGAAGCAGGGCGAGGCGGGCGACATCATGCTGCAGGCCGCCGATCTCACCGGGCTCGAGGGCGTGCGCGGCGGCAACGCGCTCTTCGCCGAGCCGTTCGCGGCCGGCACGTACGACCAGGCGCGCGCGCCCGGCGAGCCGCAGGGCGAGTGGACCGACGCGCGGCACCGCCGCGCCGGGCTCGACGTGCAGGCCGCGGTCACGAGCGAGCTGACGCTCAACGCGACGCTGCATCCCGACTTCAGCCAGATCGAGTCCGACGCGCTGCTGATCGAGGCGAACCAGCGCTTCCCGCTCCAGTACGACGAGAAGCGCCCGTTCTTCCTCGAGGGCGGCGAGGTCTTCGACACGCCGCTCGACCTGCTCTACACGCGCCGCATGGCGAACCCGTCGGCCGGGGTGAAGGTGGCCGGGCGCGTCGGCCGCGTGCGCACGGGCGCGCTGTGGGTGCAGGACGACGGCGGCGTGTCGATGGCGGGCTCGGGGTTCGGGCCCGACGGCGACACGCGCCGCGGCGAGTTCCTGCTCACGCGCCTCGAGCTGCCGCTCGGCGACGGCAACGCGGTCGGCGTGATGGGCGGCCTGCACCAGCAGGACGCGTCGCTGTTCGACCAGCTGCTCCCCGCCGCGCCCGCCGTCCCGCTCGCGAGCCGCAACCGCCTGTTGTCGGTCGACGGCAAGTGGCGGCTGTCGGACCGCTGGTCGTGGGAAGGCCAGGTCGTGAACACGGCCACCCGCCTCGACAGCGCGTACGCCGACACGTCGCTCGCCTTCCCGCCGCTGCCCGCCAGCCGCACGCGCCAGCGCTTCGACGGCACCATGTGGGTCTCGCGCCTGCGCTACGACACGCGCTCGCTCACGCTGCACGCGCGCGTGCGCGGCGTCGCGCCGCGCTACCGCAACGAGCTGGGCTTCGAGGAGCGCACGGGCGTCCGCTACCAGCAGGCCGTCGCCGAGTGGCGCATCGACCCGAAGGGCGGGCCGCTGCAGCGCGCGATGTGGACCAACGACGCGCTCGTGCTGCACGGCGAGAAGAACGGCGTCGAGTACGTGTTCCTGAACACCTGGTGGGATTTCCAGTTCCGGAAGAACTTCGAGTTCGCGTGCGGCTTCGAGTCGCTCGACGAGTACTGGCAGGGCCGCCGCTGGCCGCAGGAGCGCGTGCACACCTACCTGCTCGACAACCGCTGGCGCCCGTTCACGTGGGTGGTCGAGACGATCGCCGGCGACGGCCTGTGGTACGGCGACACGCAGGCGGCGTCGTTCCGCGCCTGGACCGAGACCTGGCTGATCGACGCGTCGGTGCGCCCGCGCCCGTGGCTGACGGCGGCGGCGAACGCGAAGCACTTCCGCGTCGCGCGCACGCCCACGCACGGCGAGGTGCTGGACCTGTGGCTGCTGGGCCTCAACGCGAACGCGCAGCTCACGCGCCGGCTCTCGCTGCGCGTCTACCCGCAGTGGGACGGCGACGCGCGCCACCTGGACGTGAACGCGCTGCTCGGCTGGGTGCAGCACCCGGGCACGGTGGTCTACGTGGGCGTCAACGGCGGCTGGGACCAGCCCGAACCCGGCGCGCGCCGCCTGGACGGCACGACGCGCCAGGTGTTCGCGAAGGTCTCGTGGCGTTTCGAGGGCTGAGGCGGGCCCTCACCGGACGAGCGTGAGCGGCCTCGTCGTCTCGGCGCCCGCGGCGCGGGCGCGGACGAAGTAGAGCCCCGGGCCCGCGGCGGAACCTGCGTCGGTGCGGCCGTCCCAGCGCAGCGCGTGCGTGCCGGCGGCGAGCGCGCCGCGGTGGGCCGTGCGCACGCGGCGGCCGGACACGTCGAGCACCTCGGCGGCGACGTCGCCCGCGTGTGGCAGCGCGAGCGACAGCGCGACCGCGCCGCGGGCGGGATTGGGCCACGGGGCAGAGAGCGCGAACGTCGCGGGCGGCGACGCGCCCGCAGCGAGCGACGCCGGGCCGATGCGGAACGTCGCCGCGCTCGTGTCGCCGCGCGCGGGCACGGCGCTCTCGCGCACGCGCAGCCGCGCCGTCGCCGTGAACGGCGCGGTGACCGTCCAGCGCACCGACGTGCCGGCGACGTCCGAGGCGACGCGCTCCCAGTGAATGCCGCCGTCGCGCGAGAGGCCCACGTCGACGGGCGCGCCGCAGGCGCTCCAGGCGATCGCCAGCTCCTCGCCGGGCAGGACTCCCGCGGCGTCCGGCAGCGTCACGAACCGTGGCGCCGGCCGGGCGCGGCCGAACGCGCCACGCCGCACGCGCAGCGAATCGGATCCCGCCACGAGCAGGACGGCGAACGCGAGGGCCCCGGCCGCGTCGGCACGCAGCTCGGCGCGCGCGAACGCGCCGTCCGCGAACGCGCCCGTGCCGCGCAGCACGCACGTGCCCGCATCGCCGGCCAGCACGACGTCGGCGAAGCCGTCGCCGTCGGCGTCGGCCACGGCCAGCGATCGCGGGGCGAGGGGGGCCGCGATCGCCACCGGGGTCGCGAAGCCGCCCGCGCCGTCGCCGCGGGCGAGCACGAAGGCGCGCGCCGCGCTGTCGGGCGCGGCCAGGTCGGCGACACCGTCGCCGTCGACGTCGCACGCCGCGAGCCCGGGCAGTGCGCCCGAGCCGAACGCGCGCGTGGCGGTCACGCGGAACGTCCCGTCGCCGCGGCCGCCGGCGCCGTTGCCGGCGAGCACCGCCAGCCCGGCGCCGTGCGTCACCGCGAGGTCGGCGATGCCGTCACCGTTCCAGTCGCCCGCCACGATCGCCGCGGGCGGCGCGGGCAGGGCGATGCTCGTGAAGGGCGCGAACGCGATCGCGCCGGCGGCGGACGCGACGCCGCGCAGGATCGAGACGCGCGGCGCGGCGCCGCCCGCCGCGACCGCCAGGTCCGGCGTGCCGTCCTCGTCGAAGTCGCCGATCGCGCACGCGACGTTGCCGAGGCCCGTCGCCGAGACCTGCGCGTTGCCGAACGCGCCGCCACCGAGGCCGCGGCGCACGCTGGCCGCCGAGGCGTCGAGCACGAGCAGGTCGGCGAGGCCGTCGCGGTCCAGGTCGGCGAGGTGTGCGTCGCGCATGCCCGGCGCGGCGAACCGGGCCGCCGGTACGAGTGCGCCGCCGGACCCGCCGCGCAGCAGCGCGACCTCGCCGGCGTCCGCGACGAGCGCGTCGGCGAGCGCGTCGCCGTCCAGGTCGGCACGCTCGAGCCGCGTCGCGGCGGCAGGCACCGCGCCGGCGTCCGCGTCGGCGAACGGTGCGCGGATCGCGAACGGCGCGGTGACGTCG
>CAZIXL010000436.1:2612-3592 GCA_964542885.1 uncultured bacterium | reverse complement strand
GGCGGCGCCGATCGCCATCGAGCCGGTGGGCGTCGACCCGCTGCCCGAGCACGTCCAGGACGACGCGCCTTCGCTCAGCTGGGTCGTCGTCGACGGTCCGCTCCCCGTCGGGCCCGACCTCCCGCACGACGCCGAGATCGAGCCGCTGCCGGGCGCAGCCGCGCCCGAGCCGATCGCGCACGAGTGCGAAGCGGCCCCCGACGCGCACGCGCCCGCTTCGGCGGAGCACGGAGCGGCAGCCCACACGCACGAGTTCGCACCGGCGGCCGACGTGCCCGCGCCGCTCGCGCAGGCGCCCGAGCCACCCGCGCCCGCTCCCCCGGCGCCCTGGCAGGCTCCGCTGCCGCCGCGCGAGGTCGTGCACACGGTCGAGCTGCCGCCGATCCACGTGCCGGCGCCCGAGCCGCAGGTGGTGGGCGCCGAGCCCGGCCGCGTGGTGGTCGCGGCGCCGCCGCACTCGCGCGTGTCGCCCGAGCCGAACCCGGTCGACGATCCGTACGCGACCGACGACCGGCTGGGCGCGCGTGTCACGGACGAGCCCCCGCCGCCGAAGCGGCGCGTGCGCAAGCGCCACCTCGCGGCTGCGGGCGTCGCGCTGGTCACCCTCCTCGTCGTGCTCGGCGGCAGCGGCTACCTGCCGCCGGTGATCCGCGTGCCGCTGCCCTCGCTGCGCGCGCCGCGCCTGCCGCGCGTCGAAGTCGTGAAGGTCCCCATCGCGGGCGCGCCCGCGCCCTCGCACGCGGACGCGCCCCGCGACGGGCGCAGCGCGCGCGCGGCCGCGGACGAGCGCGCGGTGGCGAACGTCGTCCCGCCGCACGCGACGAGCGCGCCCCCGGCACGGCGCGCGCCGGTGGCGACACCGCCCGCAAACGTCGTGCGCGAGCCGGCCGTTCGCCGCGCGCCCGCACCGATCGCATCCGCTCCCGGGCGCGCCGCGTCGAGCGCGCCACCGAGGCGCCCGAGCCCGCCGCCCGCTGCGA
>CAZIXL010000436.1:0-2602 GCA_964542885.1 uncultured bacterium | reverse complement strand
CCGCGCCACGGGTCTTGTTTCAGAATTCCGCCTGCCGCGCGCACGCGGCCTTCGGCCCCGAACGACGGCGTCGCGAAGCCCGCGCCCGTGCCGACGCCGCCGCTCGCCAGCCCGACGCCGCCGCCCGCGACGAGCGCGCCCGCGACGACGACGCCGTCGCCATCCGCATCCACGCCCCCCGCGACCGCGGCACCCGCCCCCGCGACGAACAGCGAACCGCGCGTCGCCTCGCCCGCCCCGCCTGCCGTGGACCCGACGGCCGACTGGCCGCTCCTGTGCGGACAGGTGGTCGACGAGGCCGGCTCGCCGGTCGCGGGTGCCCGCATCGCGCTCGCCGACCTCGACATCGGCGCGCGCACCGACCGCCGCGGGCGCTTCTGCGTCGCGGCGCCGCCCGGCGACCGCACGCTGTCGGTCGTGGCGCAGGGCTTCGCGACCCACCGCCGGATCGTCAGCCTGACCGCGTCGGGCCTCGAGATCTCGGTCTCGCTCGGGCCCGCCACGGCCAGTCCATAGTCCGCCGCGTCCACGGCGCTGGCGGTCCCACCTGAACGGCGCATCCGGGGCCGCTCGCCCCGACCACTCCCGCGCCGGTGCGTGCGGAATGCGCGTCCCGTCAAATGGCGGCTAAAGCGCCCTCTCGCGCGAGGCGATACCGGAAGTCGGGCCGGCAGGCTCGTGGTCCTCCTTTGGGAGGACTCGCCGAGTCGATCGGTCCAGCAGGATCCCCTCGGATCCACCTCGACCCCTCGAGAGCGTGGAGCAATTCGTCCTGTGAGCGAGCTGGACGACAAGATCGTCGACGAGTTCCTCGTCGACAGCTACGAAGGGCTGGACCGTCTCGATCGCGACCTGGTCGGCATCGAGTCGGCCGACGGCTCGTCGTCGTCCGCCGCGCTGGTGAGCGCGTTCCGCACGCTGCACACGATCAAGGGCACGTGTGCGTTCCTGGGCTACCGCCGCCTCGAGCGGGTGGCGCACGCGGGCGAGAGCCTGCTGGCCAGGCTGCGCTCGGGCGAGCTGGCGCCGAGTCCCGCCGTGACGCGCGTGCTGCTCGAGGTCGCCGACATCGTGCGCGGCATCCTCGCCGGCATCGAGTCCACGCGCACCGAGCCCGCGGGCGACGACGAGGCCGTGCTCGCGCGCGTCGCCGAGCTGGCCGCGCCGGCCGCGCCGGTGGCCTCCGCGAGCGCGCCCGCGCAGGGCCGCGCCGCCGCCGCGGTGGCCGACGGCACGCTGCAGCGCGCGAACGTGCGCGTGGACGTGCGCGTGCTGGACGACCTCGTGAACCTGGTGGGCGAGCTGGTGCTGACGCGCAACCAGATCGTGCAGCACGCGGCGCGCGAGGACTGGGGCGCGGTCGCCTCGAGCGTGCAGCGGCTGAACCACGTCACCACGCGGCTCCAGGAAGAGACGATGCACACGCGCATGCAGCCGATCTCCACGCTGTGGACGCGGCTGCCGCGCCTCGTCCGCGACGTGGCCGACGCGTGCGGTAAGCGCGTGGAGCTGCGCATGGAGGGCACGCACACCGAGCTCGACAAGTCGCTGGTCGAGGCGCTCAAGGACCCGCTCGTCCACCTCGTGCGCAACGCGGTGGACCACGGCATCGAGTCGCCCGCCGAGCGCGCCGCCGCCGGCAAGCCGGCCCAGGGCAGCCTGCTGCTGCGCGCGTGGCACGAGGCCGGGCAGGTGCACCTCGAGGTCGTCGACGACGGCGCGGGCATGCCGCTCGAGCGGATCCGCGCGATCGCGATCCAGCGCGGGCTGGTCGACGCGGCCACCGCCGCGACGCTCGACGAGGACGCGATCGTGGCGTTCGTCTTCCGCCCCGGCTTCTCGACCGCGGCACGCGTCACGAGCGTCTCGGGGCGCGGCGTGGGCATGGACGTGGTCAAGTCGCACCTCGAGCGCGTGGGCGGCTCGATCGAGATCTCGACGCGACCGGGCCGCGGCACGCGCGTGCGCGTGCGGTTGCCGCTCACGCTCGCGATCCTGCCGGCGCTCGTCGTCGAGGACGGTGGCGAACGCTACGCGCTGCCGCAGGCCAATCTCGTCGAACTGGTGCGCGTGAGCGCCCGCGACCTGGCCTCGCGCATCGAGTGGCTGCACGACGCGCCCGTCTACCGGCTGCGCGGCCGGCTGCTGCCGCTCGCGTTCCTCTCCCAGGTGCTGCGCGGCACGCCGCCGCGCAACGCCGGCGGCCGCGCGCTCGTGGTGCTGCGCGCCGAGGGCCGCGCGTTCGGGCTCGTGGTGGGCGCCGTGCACGACACCGAGGAGATCGTGGTCAAGCCGCTCTCCGACCGCCTGCGCGGGCTGGAACTCTTCGCCGGCGCCACGCTGCTCGGCGACGGCCGCGTCTCGCTCATCCTCGACGTGCCGGCACTCGCCGGCCGCGCGGGCGTGCGCGGCGACGACGCGGGCCCGGTCGCCGCAGCCGAGCCGGCCGCGCGCCACCCGCTGCTGCTCGTCGAACTGTGCGGCGGCGGCCGCGCCGCGCTGCCGCTGGATCGCGTGCGCCGCATCGACGAGCTGCCCGCCGACGCGCTCGAGCACCGCGGGGCCGACACGTTCGCCCGCTGGCGCGGCGGCGTGCTGCCGG
>CAZIXL010000435.1:0-3592 GCA_964542885.1 uncultured bacterium | reverse complement strand
TGACCGCGAACGCGATGCAGGGCGACCGCGAGCGCTGCCTGGCCGCCGGCATGGACGACTACCTGTCGAAGCCCGTGAACCCGCGCCTGCTCGCGGCGATGCTCGACCGCTGGCTCGATCCCGATCGCGGCTCGCGGGCGGCGTGAGCCGGCCGCCCGCGCGGCTCACCAGCGCGAGGCGCGCAGTCCCAGGTTGAGGAACTTCTGCAGGAGTTGCGGATACGGGATCCCGGCCGCGTCCGCCGCCGACGCGAACTCCTCCTCGGGCGCGATCTCGGGATTCGGGTTCGCCTCCAGGAAGAACAGTTCGTCCTCGCCGCGCAGGCGGTAGTCGAGCCGCGCGTAGCCCGTCAGGTGCAGCAGCCGGTAGAGCCGGCGCGTGGTGCGCGTGAGTCGCTCGCGGACGCCCTCGGACAGGTCGCGTGCGCGCTGCTGGAAGATGCCCCGCTCCTCCTGGTAACGCGCGTCGTGCTTCACGCGCGCGGTGGCGATCGCGGGCGCGCCGGGCGGCAGGTTCTCGAACAGCAGCTCCCAGGGCGGCAGCACCGTGACGCGCTCGTTGCCGAACGCCGCCACGTAGATCTCGCGCCCGTCGATGAACTCCTCGACCAGCGCGTCGCTGCCGACGCGGTCGTGCACGAACGCCACCCGCTCCGCCAGCTCCTCGTCGGTCGAGACCACCGACGCGCGCGAGATGCCGAGCGAGGCCTCCTCGGTGAGGCTCTTCACGATGAGCGGGAACGGCAGGTCCTTGGGGCGGCGCACGCGGTGCCGGCGCGGGAACGTCGCGAAGCGCGGCGTGCGGATGCGGTGGTAGCTGGCGATCTTCTTGGCCAGCGACTTGTCGCGCGCGATCGTGAGGCCGCGGGGATTGCAGCCCGTGTGCGGCACCTTGAGCAGCTCGAGGTAGCTCACGACGTGCTGGTCCAGCTCGGTGATGCTGTGGAACTCCTCGAGCAGGTTGAAGACGATGTGCGGGTGGAAGTCGTCGACGGCGCGCCGGATGGGGCGCAGCTCGTACTGCACGCCCAGCACGCGCACCTCGTGCCCGAGCTCCCGCAGCGTCTGGACCACCGCGAACTCCGTCTTCCAGCGCTGGACGTCCTCGGCCGACTGCCCCCGCAACGTCCTGGGGGGCACCAGCTCGGGATGCACGAGCAGCAGGACGCGGAGCTTCTTCACAGGGCGATCCAGTTGCGACGGCTGTAGAGGAAGTGCGTCGTGTTGACCGTGAGCATGAGCGCGGCGTCGATCAGCAGCCGCCTCTCGGGACCCACCGCGCGCAGCTTCAGCTCGCGGCAGCGGCCGATGAGGTCGGTGAGCACCTGGTCGAGAGTGAACTGGTACTCGCCGGTCCAGCGCGAGACCAGCCGGCGGATCTCGGCGCGGTTGCGCCGCAGGAACACCGAGGCGCGCTCGGAGCGCCGGTGGCGCGGATCGTTCGAGAACAGCCGCAGCAGGTCGGGGTCGAACAGGGTCGGGTGCGCGTTCGTGTACTGCTCGCGTTTCTGGCGGTAGTACTCGCGCAGCGTGGTGCCGAGCGAGGGCAGGCTCTCGACGCGCCGGCGGCTGCGCACCGGCGGCACCTCGTCGGCGACCTCCTGCATGAGCGCGTCCACGTATTCGAGCTTGCGCAGCGCCGCCCACCCCGCGTAGCGCTTGCGCCAGAGCGCGCGCGGCTGCAGCCACACGGCGAAGGTCTCGGCGAAGTCCTCGACCGGGTGGCTCTGGGCGTAGTAGAAGCGCAGGTGCTGCACGAACCGCCGGCTCGCCGGGTTCGGCCGGTACTCCTCGGGGTACTTGCGGCTCGGGCTGCCGAAGAGCCGGCGCCACTCGCGCCGCAGCTGCAGCCGGTAGGCGTGCTGGAACGCGTGCCCGCACTCGTGCCGCAGGAGCTTGAGGCACGTGTCGTGGGTGCCGCCCTCGACCTCGAGCATCTGCGAGCGCTCGAGCCGCATGAGCGCCGGGTGCGCCAGGTAGAACGGGATCGCGATGCCGGGAACGCCGTTCGGGGTGAACCAGTCGGTCGAGAGCCAGTAGTGCGGCCGGAAGCGGATGCCTCGCCGCCGCAGGTCGTCCTCGAGCTCGCGGATGCACTCGGCGATCCACGTGCCCTCGATCTTCACGGGCAGCTCGCGCAGGCGCAGGTCCAGCAGCCGCGAGCGTGAGAGCCGCGACCAGCCCGGGCCGGCGGCGCCGTTGCGCTGGACGGGCTTCCTGCGCTTCGCGGGCCTGCGTCGCGTGGCGGCCATGGTCAGCGGTGTCCCCCGGGCAGGCACGACTGCGCCTGTGTCCACGTCTCGTCGAGCGAGCGGGCGAGCGGATCGAGGCTCTGCGGCATGGAATCCTCCGTGGGTGGCGCCGGATGGACCCTGCGGACGGCGGCGTCGCGAACGCGGCGGACGGACCGGGGCCGGACGCCCCGGGCGCGAGGCCGGCGCGCACGCGCCCGGACCGGCGAAGGGCCCCGGCCGATACTGCGCGATTCGCGCGGCGACGTCACGCGCACGGGGCTCAGGGGACGGGGCGGGTCTCCGCGCCCGCGGGCCGGCCTGCCGCGAGGTTCCGCCACCGCGCGAGCAGTCCCGCCAGGCGCGCGGCGAGCGCGGCGAACGCCTCGCGCTGGCCCTGCGTCGGGGCCATGTCGGCCGACTGGACGCTGCCGTAGAGCGACGCAAGCGCGCCGCCGATCCCGGCGAAGCTCGCCTCGCCGCGGGCCGCGATCGCGCCGAGCGAGTCCGCCAGCGCGGCATTCCCGCGCGTGCGCGCGACCCCGAGCGCGCGCTGCGCCGCGTCGTGGGCGTCCCACGTCACGTGCAGCGTCGAATCGATCGACCGCGACATGGCGAACTGCGCCTCGAGCGCGCCGGGCGGCAGCTCGAGCCGCGGGTCGGCGCGGACCTCGAGCGGCTGCGACACGGACCGCCCTCCCGCCGCGAGCGTCACGGTGTAGCGCCCGGGCAGCGCGAACGGCCCCTGCGGCGCGACCGGCGTGCCGCGCGTGCGCACGGCCGCGATCGTGAAGCGCAGGCCGCGCACGAACGGGCGTTCGAGCCGCAGGTCCCAGACGAAGCGGTGCATGCCGGGGCCTTCGGCCAGCCGCGCCGGGGCGCCGACCCAGGCGTCCTCGAAGTACGCGCGCGCGCGCAACGAGTCGGGCGGCTCGTCGGAGTGGAAGGCGCGCACGAGCGTGCCCGCGGCGTCGGTGACCCGCAGCGTGACCGGGCCGCGCGTGGCGGGGCCGAGCCAGTAGTCCAGCACCGCACCCGTCGGCGGGTTCTCGCCGAGCGGCGTCTCGGGCGGCGGCGGCGTGTCGTGGCTCTCGCTGGCGCGCAGCCGCACGGCCGGGGCCGGCGCGAACAGGTGCACGGCGTCGCGCGTCGCCCCCGCGGCGAGGCCGCGCAGCGGCGTCACGTCGTCGTACGCCCAGATCGCGCGCCCCTGCGTGGCGGCGAGCAGGTCGTCGTGGTGCACGAGCAAGTCGCGCACCCACGTGGTCGGGAAGCCGCGCGCCAGCGGCTGCCAGGCCGCACCGTCGTCGAACGAGACGTACACGCCGCGGTTGGTGCCCGCGTAGAGGAGCCCTGCCCGCT
>CAZIXL010000434.1:0-3609 GCA_964542885.1 uncultured bacterium | reverse complement strand
CGCCCTCGTTGACCCAGCGGAAGCCCTCGGCCGCGGGCGGGAAGTAGAGGATGTTGAAGTGCCCGTCGTGGATCACGCCCTGCACGTCCTCGACCAGCCGCGCGACCAGCGGGCGCGGCTCGTCGAGCCCGCGGTAGCGCTTCGCGCGCAGGTTGGCGCGCAGCACGGCGGCGGTGCGCGCGCCGAGCGCGGAGTCGACGTAGCCCTCGGCCATGAGCGTGGCGAGCGAGCCGACGAGCGAGCGGACGTCCGCCGCGGAGAGCTTCGGGTCGGCCGGTGCGGGCAGCGAGAACGCACCCTGCGCGCGCGCCGCGGGGGCCGCGAGGACGAGGAGCGCCGCGATCGCCACGACGGCGGCGGGCCGCGCGCTCATCGCGCGCCCTCCGTCACGGGCGGCGCCCAGAGGAGCGGCACGCCGGAGGTGTCGGCGCCGGCCAGCTCGCGCAGCACCCACAGGCTCGAGCGCACGACCCGGCCCGAGTCGTCGAGCACGAAGCTCAGCGAGGCGCCGGCGCCGCGCTCGAAGAAGAGCAGCACGGCGGCGCCGTCGGGCGGGATGCCCGCGCCCAGGCGCCCGGCGCGGATCGAGCGGCGGTACGGCCCGCGCGCGGCGACGACCGGGCCGAAGCTGCGCTTCTGGTTCGCGAGCATCGCCTTCCACCAGTCGTCGGCCTGCGCCCAGCCGGCCTCGGTGTGCAGCGCGCGAAAGCCGCCGGCGTCGCCGGTCGCGACCGCGGCCGCGAGGCGGCGGCCCGTGTCCGCGTAGCGCGCGGTGGTCGCCGAATCGAACGGCACCGGCTCGAGCGCGGCCTCGGCCTCGCCGGGCGCGAGCGTTTCGGGTGCGCCGTGGAAGCCCTGCGCGCCGGTTCGCGACGCGCCGGCGAATGCGAACGCGAGGGCGAGGACGAGGGGGGCGAGGTGGGCGAGCAGGCGCATGCGGGCTCCCGGGCGGCGGCGGCCGCGGTCAGCGGAAGTTGTAGGTGAGGACGGCCTGCACGTAACGGCCCAGCGTGAGGTCGCGCTGGTCCTGCACGTACGCCTCGGTGACGTCGCGGCTCACGCTGCGGTCCTGGTTCAGCACGTCGGTGGCCGTCACGCGCAGCTCGGCGCGGCCCTCCTTCAGGAACTTCTTGCCGAGCGTCGTGTTCCACAGCGTCTCGTTGCGGCCGTAGTCCGCCGGCACGCCCGTCTGCAGGTTCTGCGTCAGCTCCTGGCGCAGCACGATGCCCGGCCCGGCCACGACGTTGAACCGCAGGCCCACGTTGTGCGTGTAGTAGTCGCCGCGCGTGCTGCTCTCGAGCGAGCTGCGCGCCAGGTTCCAGGTGCCCTGGTACGAGAGCGTGAAGTCCAGGTTCTCGCTGATGTTGCTCGCCAGCACGAGCCCCGAGCGGATGCCCCACGTGTCGCCCACGTTGACGCCGGTCGTGAGGCGCGTGGGCGTGCGCGCGAACGTGCCGCCGCCGTTCACGCTCACGATGCTGCCCAGGAACTTCGCCGGCAGGCTGTAGACGCCGAACAGGTTGGCGTTCCAGGCGGGCGAGTCGAGGTTCTCGGGCGTGGTGAGCTGGGTGCCGCGGGCCAGGAACACGCCGTTCACGGTCGTGTCGACCGGGGCGACGTAGATCGCGTTCGCGATCGGCCGCGAGGTGCGCGTGACGTTCGCGAACACGAACCGGCTGCGCGAGCGTTTCGGGTCGGCTTCGAACCAGCGCACCATGAACTGGTGCCGGTAGCTGGGCTCGAGGTCGGGGTTGCCGGTCGACAGGGCCAGCGGGTTCGAGTTGTTCACGACGTTCTGCAGCTGGCCGATCGTCGGGTCCACGGTCGACGTGCGCCAGTTGAGGCGCAGGTTGCGCCGGTTCGCGAACGAGCCCGTGAGCGAGGCCGACGGCAGGAAGTCGTCGAACGTGCGCTCGATCACCTGCGATTCGGGCCAGGTCTGCTCGGAGCGCAGCCGCGTGCTCTGCAGCGCGCCGCTGCCCAGCAGCTTCCACGGGCCCTTCGTCCAGAGCAGCGACAGGCCGCCGTTCTGCGCCGTGCTGCGGTTCTCGTAGGAGTTCGACAGCGACGGCTCGGGCACCGTGTACGCGCCGGTCAGCGGGTCGCGGCTGTACGTGCGCGCGTCCGCCGTCCCGTGCGTGAGCGACGGGTTCCACACCAGCTGGGCCTGCAGCCCGGGCGCGACCGGCTCGGTGAACGCGACGCGCGCCGAGTACGAGCGCGTCAGCGTGTGCGAGTCGCCCTGCTGGTCCAGCGTGTCGCTCGCCGTGGCGGTGCCGTCGAAGTAGTCGGTGAGCGAGCGCTGGGCGCTGTTGCCGTCGCGCAGGTTGCTGCCGGCGTTCAGGTCGGCCGACACGTTGCGGCCACGCTTGCCGAAGCGGTGGCGCAGCGTGAGGCGGCCCGACAGGTTGTCGCCGTCCACGGACTCGCTCGAGAGCCCGTTCGAGGCGCCCAGCGCCGTGCCGTCGAGCCCCAGGTTGGCCGCGCTGCCATTGCTCGCGCCGTCGGTCTGCTGGAAGTAGAGCCGCGGCTGGAAGACGACCGAGTTGGCCGTGTCCGGCGTCCAGGTGAAGCGCGCGTCGAAGCGCTGGTTGCCGTTGCGGCTCGAGGTGAGCGCGCGCTGGTCGTAGTACGCGAGCGAATCCTGGACGGGCAGGTACTGGCGCGACAGCAGCTGCTGGTTGTCGGTGTCGGTGTGGTTCGCGAACAGGCTCGCGCTCACTTCCAGCGTGCGGCCCCACTGGCCCACGTAGTTCGTGCCGCCGGCGTTCGTGGTGGTGAGCCCTGCGTCCTGGCCCACGAGGAAGCTGCTCGGGTCGAACGCGCCGCCGCCGAACCCGCCGCCCATGCGGATGACCTGCCGGCCGCCGCCGCCGTGCCCGCCGCCGCCCATGCGCATCATGATCCGCGGGCCGCCGCCGCCCCCGCCGCCGCCGGTCAGCGCGCCGAACAGGTCCTGGTGCGAGAAGTTCTGCTGGTTGACGTTGTTCGCCATGCCGATGAGCGTGAGCCGCGTGGCGCCGCGCACCGTGGTGTAGTTGCCGCCGGCCTGGTAGCGGTCCTGGTCCCCGCCGCCCGCGTAGACCTTGCCGAAGTTCGCCTTCCGGTCGCGCAGCACGAAGTTCATGGTCTTCTGCGACTGCCCGTCGTCGAAGCCGCTGAACTCGGACTGGTCGCTCATCCGGTCGTAGACCTGGATCCGGTCCACGACCTCGGCGGGCAGGTTGCGCATGGCCGCCGTGGGGTCGCTGCCGAAGAACGGCCGGCCGTTGACGAGCACGTTCTGCACGGCCTCGCCCTGCGCCTTCACCTGGCCGTTCTCCATGGTCACGCCGGGCAGCTTCTGCACCAGCTCCTCGGCCGTGGCGTCCTTGCCGATCTTGACCGCGCTCGCACGGTACTCGGTCGTGTCGGCGACCTGGTCGGCGGGCGGCGGCGACTCGCGCACGGTGATCCCGGGGATCGGCACGGACTCCGACGCCAGCGCGAGCACGCCCAGGTCCTGGTTGGCCTTCGTGACCCGCACCACCTGCCTGAGCGGCGCGTAGCCGAGCCGCGTGGCCTCGAGCCCGGCGATGGTGAACGTGCCGTCGTCCTTCGCGGTCACCC
>CAZIXL010000433.1:0-3619 GCA_964542885.1 uncultured bacterium | reverse complement strand
CACTTCCTCGTCGAAGTGGTAGTAGGGCGGGTGGTACGCGAACGCCCCGCGCAGCGCCGCAGGATCGCGCACGAGGGCGCAGCCCGCCTCGAGCGGGGCGTAGAGCCACTTGTGCGGGTCCACCGCGACGGAGTCCGCCTCGGCGAGGCCGTGCAGGTCGGCGGGCGCGTCGGCGAGCGCGGCGGCGAAGCCGCCGTAGGCGCCGTCGACGTGGAACCACAGCTGCTCCTCGCGGCAGAAGGCCGCGAGCGCGGGCAGCGGGTCCACCGCGCCCGTGCTCACGGAGCCGGCGGTGCCGACGACCAGGAACGGCACGTCGCCCGCCGCGCGGTCGGCCGCGACGGCCTTGCGCAGCTCGCCGACGTCCATGCGGAGATGCTCGTCGCAGGCGATCCAGCGCACCGCGTCGGTGCCGTGGCCGAACAGGTCGGCCGCCTTCTGGATCCAGGTGTGCGTCTCGGCCGAGACGTAGGCGCGCAGCCGCGGCCCCGCGGCGACGCCGTTCGCGCGCACGTCCCACGGGCACTTCGCCGCGCGCGCGGCGAGGAAGCCGACGAAGTTCGCCATGTTGCCGCCGCTCACCATCACGCCGCCGCACGACTCGGGGTAGCCGATGAAGCCGGCGATCCAGCGGATCGCCTCGAGCTCGATCTCGGTCGCGGCGGGCCCCAGCGTCCACGAGCCCACGTTCGGGTTGGCGGCTGCCCCGAGCAGGTCGCCGAACATGCCGATGGGCGCCGGCGACGACGTGATGTAGCCGAGGAATCGCGGGTGGCCGTTGAAGAGCGAATGGTCGAACAGGCCGCGCGTCACGCGCGCGAGCAGCGCCACCGGGTCTTCGCCCCGCTCGGGCAGCGGGCCGCCGAGCTGCAGGCCCTCGCGCACCGCGGCGGGCGACTCGCCGGGGGTCACGCGCCGTTCCGCCACCGACGCGAGCTGTTCGGCCAGGTCGTCGACCAGCCGGTGACCGATCGCGCGGAAGGTCGCGGGGTCCATCGCGAGCGCCGAGCGGCGGGCGGCAGCGGCCGGCGAGGTGGGGGTGTCGGACGGGCGGTGCATCGGTTCTCCCTTCGCGCGCGGCACGTCAGCCGCGCAGGCCTTCGAACAGGTCGCGTTCCACGGCGCGCCCGCCGTTCACGCGGCTGAAGACGCGGTAGTAGGTTTCGGTGCCCCAGAGCGCCGCGTGCCCCTCGGGCGAGAGCTTCGCGAGCTTCTCGTAGGCGGCGGTCTGCGAGTCGTGGCACTGGATCGCGCGCCACACGGTTTCCCAGTGCGCGGCGGTGTCGAGCCAGGTGGTGACTTCCCAGTCGGGCCAGGGGTTCGATTCGCGCTCGACGCCGTCGACGAGCGAGACGAGTTTCTTGAACGCCTCCTGGTACGCCTTCATCTTCGCGTCGGTGAACACCATGTAATAGAACTTCGCCACCGCGTGCGGCTCGCCCGGCGCCGCGTGGGCCGGATCGAGCGCGGCCAGCGTCGCGGCGGCGGCGAACTGCGAGATCGCGATGTGGTCCGGGTGCCCGTAGGCACCCTCGGGCCCGAACGTGATCACGACCTGCGGCCGCACGCGGCGGATCTCGCCCGCCAGGCGCGTGACGATCTCGCGCGGCTCGGCCTGGTCCAGGCGCCCGTCGCCGTAGCCGAGGATCGCGAGGCTCTTCAGGCCCAGCACGCCGGCGGCCGCGCGCAGCTCGCCCTCGCGGATGCGCGCGAGCTTCTCGGGACCGGGATGGTCCGGGCCGTCCTTCCGGCCGTGGTAGCGGCCGCGATCGCCGAGCGTGGCCGTGACGACGTGCGTCTCGACTCCCTCTGCGGCGTAGCGCGCGAGCGTGCCGCCCATCCCGAGCGATTCGTCGTCGGGGTGCGCGAGCAACGCGAGCAGCCGGAGCGGCGCCGCGCTCATCGCGACACCGTTCCCGCCGTACGGGCGTGCACGAGCGTACCGGCGACCGGGCACACCCCGGCCACGGTGGATTCGAACCCTGCGAGCATGCGCGGCACCTTAGCGCATGCGGCCGCCCCGCGGGCGGCCGGAATCGGTGGCCGCATCGGCGGGCGGCGCCGGCGGCGCGGGGGCCGCCCGCGCGACGCTCGGCGCGCGGGTGCCCGAGCCTGTACGCTGTGCCGCGCACGAGCCACCCCGGACCGACGACGGAGGTCGCATGAACGCTCCCGACGACACCCGCCCCACGCCCGCGTGGAAGCCCCTGACCGACCGGCAGCGCCGCGTGCTGGGCGTGCTGCTCGAGAAGGCCGCGACCACGCCGGCGGCCTACCCGATGACCGTCAACGCGATCGTCACGGGCTGCAACCAGAAGAACAACCGCGAGCCGGTCACGAACTACGACGACGTCGACGTCGAGCAGGCGCTCTCGGAGTTGCAGGACCTGAAGGTCGTGAGTGAGATCGACTGGATGGGCCGCGTGCCCAAGTACAAGCACCACGCGTTCGAGTGGCTGGGTGTCGACCGGACCGAGATGGCGGTGATGACCGAGCTGCTCCTGCGCGGCGCGCAGGCGCTGGGCGAACTGCGCGCGCGCGCCGCGCGCATGGCGCCGATCGAGGACCTCGCGGCGCTCAAGCGGGTCGTCGCGGCGCTGCTCGAGCGCGGGCTCATGCAGGAACTGACGCCGGCGGGCCGCGGTCAGGTGGTGAGCCATGCGCTGTATTCGCCGCCCGAACGCGAGGCACTGTTGCGCCAGTTCGCGGGCGGGGGCGGCGGTGCGTTCGCGCCGGCGGCGGCTGCCGCGGCGCATCGCGTCGATGCACCCGGGCCCGCACCTTCGGCGCCGCCCGCGGCCGCGGGCGGGCTGCTCGCGGAACTGGCCGGGCTGCGGGCCGAGGTGGCCGAGTTGCGGGCCCGCCTCGATGCGCTCGAGGCCGGGCGGCGCGAGGGCGGGCCGGACTTCCAATGAGGGCGGGTGCGGCCGGGGCGGGCCCTGCCGCGCGGAATCGAGCCGGGAAAGCGGTCCCTTCGAACAGTCCCCTGACCTCGACCACACTTCTTCTTGACCCCCAGACTCCTTCCCGCTCTACTGGCGCCTCCGAAAGGAGGTGATCCGGAATGAAGAAGATTCTCGCGTTGCTGGTGGGAGTCCTCGCCGTGTCGTTCGCCTTCGGTTTCTTCAGCAAGAGCGCGGACGCGGCCAATTGCTACTACCGCTGCATCTGCAGCGTGCCGCACAAGTGCTGCGTGACGAACGGCGTCGAGACGTGCAAGCCCGTCTCGATCGCGCCCATCCAGTGCACCCAGAACTTCCCCTGCTGAGCGAGCCACGGAACGGGAGGCGCGAGCCTCCCCGCGAGGCGGGAGCCGACGCAGGGGTTCCCGCCTCGTCGCCTTCCGGCCCGCACCCCGCGGGCCCCTGCCCCTCTCCCCCATGAAGCTCGTCCGCGCGCTCGCCGTTCTCGTCGCCGTCGTCGCCGTCGCCGCCCTGGGGCTGTGGGGCGGCGCGCGCCTGCGCCCGCAGCCGCCGCTGCCCGTGCGCCCGCCCGATCCCCCGTCGCACCGGTTCGTGATCGGCGAGCGTTTCCCGAACGTCCGCGTGCAGTCGGCGGACGGCGCTTGGACCGACACCGACGCGCTGCTCCGCGGGCGCGGCGCCGTGGTGCTGCTGCT
>CAZIXL010000432.1:0-3619 GCA_964542885.1 uncultured bacterium | reverse complement strand
GACTGCGGGCCCCACGCGGTGCACACGGGCGCGCCCGCGCCGGTCCACGCCTGCGCGCGCGCTCCTGCCGCGAGGCACGCGGCCACCGCGAGCGCGCCGAGCGCGGCGGCGACGGTGCGGGCATTCACGCAGGCCTCAGCGGCTCAGCCGCGAGCGCGGCCGCACGGACTGCACCTCGGCGACCTGCTTCGGGTCGTCGGGGAAGAGGCCGACCTTCGCGAGCCGGGGAACGAGATCCACCCAGCGCTGTTCGCGCGCGAACACCTTGCGGAACAGCTCGAGCGCTTCCTTCGTCTGGCCGGTCGTGTACATCGTCACCGCCGCCCAGAACTGCAGCTCGACCACGTCGGGCGCGAGCTTCATCGCCTCGGCGTAGGCCGCGGCCGCCTCGGCGGTCTGCTTCTCGGCCGTGAACGCGTCGCCGCGGTCCTCGGCGTTGTAGGCGCGGCGCAGCGTGATCAGCCGGCGCAGCTCCTCGAGCGGCTTCGGCGAGTCCTCGACGCGCAGGTTGATCACGTAGTCGTTCCACGGCTTGCCCGAGGAGCGCTCCTTCACGATCACCATCGCCGCCGACTGGCGGCCGCGGATGTCGCCGCCCGCCTTCTCGGCCGCCTCGAGCGCCTGCATCATGCGCTCGGCGAGGTCGCCCTGCGCCTTCTCGAACGCCGCCTTCATCGCCGGCCAGATGGTCGGGTTCGCCATGAGGTTCGCCTGGCACGAGAAGCCCTCGCCCTGCACGTCGCCCGCGTCCGGGATGCAGTCCTTGCCCGTGTACGCGGCGACGCCGCCGAACGCGTCGACCATCGCCACCTGGCGCCCGCCGTTGTGGGGGTCGGCGCGCAGCAGCGAGTCGAGCGCCTCCTTCGCGGTGAGACCCTCGCGCATGAGCTGCAGCCCCAGCGGGCCGTAGTCGACGAGCACGAGCGACTGCGTCGCCACCGCGCCCACGCCCGCCTCGGCCCACGGCACGACGGGCCCGACCGAGAAGTAGTGGGACTGGACGGCGACGCCCATCTCGCCCGTCTTCGGGTCGCGGGCGACGATCGAGTACGTGTGCGCGAGCGGGTCGGCCTCGCCGTTGGTGCGGACGACGGCCAGGGCCGGAGTCGCGGCGGCGAGCGCCAGGACCGTGGCGAGCGCGGCGTGCGCGGCGTGCATGGTTCGGCTCCTTCCTGCAGGGACGGGCCGGCCGCCTCGCGGCGCGCGCGGCGGCTGGCGGAACGCGCGCCACTATAGAAGAAGACCGGGGGCACGCTGGCCCCCGGTCTTCCGGTCGGCGGCGCCGGTGGCGCCGGGCCGCCCCATGGCCCTTAGCGCACGACCGCGATGCGAACGGTCTTCACGTCGCCGCCCCGTGAGAGCTTCACCAGGTAAAGACCCGGCGGCAGGGCGCCCGGTTCCACGAATCGCGTCGCGTGCTCGCCGGTGCCTTCCACGTCCATCGCGCGCACGCGCCGCCCGGCCAGGTCGAGCAGTTCGAGCCGCGCCGGGCTCGCGTCGGGCAGCGAGAAGCGCACGGTGAGCGCCCCGCGCACGGGGTTCGGGCCGGCGGCGAGGGCGAGGGAGCCCGCAGGCAGCTGCGGCCCGACGCCGGTCACGGACCCGGGCGAGACGCGCGTCACGTACGAGTCGTACCAGTAGTTGACGAACTGGGGGTCGTACCCGGTCGTGTCGGCCGACCACAGCAGGTACGCCCCGCCCGCCTCGTCGGTGCGCGCGTCGAGCAGGATGGGGGTGAGGCCCGGCGCGGGCTGGTCCACGGCGACGCGCGGCTCCGCTGGCTCGCCCAGGTCGCTCGTACCGTCGGCGAGCAGCCAGCGCACGCGCACCTGCGGCGTGCCGGTCCGCACGTCGCGCCACGCGAGGATCGCGCCACCGTTCGCGCCGGCAGCACACGTCACCCCGAGCCGGCTCGTGTCGAGCGTCGCGCCCGCGTCGAGCGGGTTCGTCCCGCCGGCGCCGAACACCGGATCCCACGTGCCGTTCGCGAGCACGTGCCGCAGCAGGACGCTGGTGCCCGACTGCGACAGCAGCCACAGGCCGTCCGCGCCGTCCGGCACCATGCGTGCGCCGGTCGGGATCACGAGACCGGTGGCCGGCCACGCCGGGTCGATCGCGCCAGTGAGCGCGACCCGCTGCAGGTACGTCGTGCCGCTCTTCGCCCAGCACGCCAGGACGTGTGAGGCACCCGAGGGCATGAGCGCGATCGGCGTGTCGCCGCTGTCCAGCACGAGCCCGGCGGAGGTCCAGCCGGCCGGGTAGCCGGCCGCGGCGGTTCGGCGCAACAGGAGCATCCCGAACGTCGAGCCGTTGGACGCACTCGCCAGCGCGAGCACGCCGCCCGCGCCGTCGGGCGCGAGCAGGGCCCCACCCGCCATGGTCGAGAGCGTCGCGCCGCCGGTGGGCCAACCCGCAGCCAGGCTTCCGCCGGCTTGCACGCGCGAGAGCTTCAGGTTCAGGCCCGCGTTCCACACGACGAACGCGCCGCCCGCTCCATCGTCGGCGAGCGCGGGACTCATGGGGCTGCCCGTCGCGGTGACCGGGAACGGTACCGATGAGCCGCCGCTCGCGATCGATTGCGCGAGGTAGAGCGTGCCGATGTCCGTCCAGGTACGCCACAGGCCGCCGGTGCCGTCGGGCGCGAATCGCGTCACGGGCCACGAGTCGTCCATGGCGACGTCCACACCCGTGGGCACCCAACCCGTCACGAGGCCGCCGTCGGCCGTCGCCCGATTCATGCGGCGCATGCCGTAGCTGGTGTGGTGGCTGCCCACGAGCGAGATCACGCCGCCGCTGGAGGCGTCGGGGAAGAGCACACCACCCGTCACCCAGTAGGCGTCGTCTCCGATCCGCACCGGGGCCAGCCAGTCCGCACGCGCCGCGGTCGCGACGCACAGTCCCATCCCCACGAGCGCGAGGAGCTTCACCGTCGTTCGCATGTCACGTCCCCCACGGGCCCGCGGGCGTCGCGCACGGCGGGCACGATGCGATGGTTCGTCGCGGCGGTGCGGGGGGCGCCGGAACGGGTTCGTCGAGACCGCGAGGGTTCGGGCCCGGGCGGGGCTCGGCATCTGGCAGAGGGCCGCGCGGCGCGTCGGCCCGTTGCGCGGTGACCGGCCGAAAGGATAGGCCTGCGACATGCGCCTTACCAAGGAAAGTCCGGCATTGGGATTCCACGGCCGGGCCACTATCCTCCCCGCCCACGTCCCGGCCCTTCGGTCCCCAGCGGAGATCCCGTGCGCCCCCTTCGCGTTGCCGCGCTCCTCGTCCTTCTCGCCCTGGCCGCAACGGGCTCCGCTCGCGCCGCCGGTCGCCCGTCGGTCGCGGCCGTGCGCGCGTCGTCGCCCCTGCGCATCGACGGCGTCCTCGACGAACCGGCCTGGCGCGACGCCGCGCCCATCACCGGCTTCCGGCTGCTGTTCGCGCGCGAGGGCGAGCTGCCGGCCGAGTCGACCGAAGTGCGCATCCTCGTGGACGACCGGCGGCTCGTGTTCGGCGTCACCTGCTTCGAGCCGCACGCGCCCGCCGCCAGCATCCTGCCGCGAGACAAGGTCACCGACGACGACAACCTGCTCGTCCACCTCGATCCCGACGGCGAGGGCCGGCGCGCGTACCTGTT
>CAZIXL010000431.1:0-3623 GCA_964542885.1 uncultured bacterium | reverse complement strand
TGATTCCCGCGCCATTCGCAGGTTTCGGGCCCCGCCGGGACGCGACGGAGGGGCCCTGACGTTTCCCTGCGCACCAGAACCGGTGCCGGGGCATCGAAGACGGCGAAAAGGCAGTCGCAGCCCCGACCCCGTCCGACAGGAGTGGCCATGTCCATCCGGCCCGTCCGCAAGATCCTCGAATCCCAGCCGACCATGGAAGGCGCGGGCGTGAAGCTGCGCCGGGCCTTCGGCTTCGGCAACACCGACGAGACCGACCCGTTCCTGCTGTTCGACGACTTCCGGAACGAGCGGCCCGTGGACTACATCGCCGGCTTCCCATGGCACCCGCACCGAGGCATCGAGACGATCACCTACGTACTGGCGGGGACCGTCACGCACGCGGACAGCCTCGGCAATGCCGGGGCCCTGGGGGCCGGCGACGTCCAGTGGATGACCGCGGGGCGCGGCATCCTGCACCAGGAGATGCCGCAGGGCGACGACGCCGGGCGCATGCACGGCTTCCAGCTGTGGGCGAACCTGCCCTCGCGGCTCAAGATGACGGCGCCGCGCTACCAGGACGTGCAGGCGAAGGACGTGACCGAGTTCACCGACGACGACGGCACGAAGGTGCGCGTGATCATCGGCGACTACCGCGGCAAGCGCGGGCCGGTCGAAGGCATCGCCGCCGACCCGCAGTACCTGGACGTCTGGGTGCCGCCGGGCCAGCGGAAAGTGCTGCCCATCGACACGCGGCGGAACGCGTTCGCCTACGTGTTCGAGGGCGACGGCGAGTTCCGCGACGCCTCGCCGCCCATGGGCGTGCTGACCGACGCCGGCGGGCCGGTGGAGAACCTGGTGCGCCAGAAGGCGGGCAACCGCTCGCTCGTGATGTTCGATCGCGGCGACGAAGTGGTGGTGCGCGCCGGCGAGCAGGGCATTCGCTTCCTGCTCTGTTCGGGTCGTCCCCTCGAGGAGCCGGTCGCCTGGTACGGGCCGATCGTGATGAACACGAAGGCCGAGCTGCAGACCGCGATCAGCGAGTTGCGCGAGGGAACCTTCATCAAGGACGCGTGAGCGCGGGGGCCTGCGAGCCCCCGTCCCTCGCCGCTGCTTCGCGCAGGGCCCGCTCCTCGGTGCGCACGCGCGCGTCCAGCGCCACCAGGTCCAGGGCCGAGAACAGCAGCGCCGTGCGCCAGGCGCCGAACAGCATCGGCGCGGCCGCCATCTCGATCGCGACCGCGAGATAGTTCGGGTGACGGAGCCACCGGTAGACGCCGCCGCGCACGGGCGGCACGCCGGGCACCACCCACACGCGCGTCGTCCAGCGCTCGCCGAGCGCGCGCATCGACGCGACGCGCAGCGCCTGCGCGGCGACGCACGCCGCCAGCCAGAACGGCCAGAGCGGTCCCGGCCGCGCGCCCATCACCGCGAACTCGGCGACCAGCGACGCCAGGAAGAGCACGTGCAGCGCCACGATCCACGGGTAGTGCGCCGCGCCGTACTCGCGCGCGCCGCGTGCGACGAGCCGCCGCGTGTTGCGCGCCGAGAGCGCCAGCTCCCCCGCCCGCTGGGCGACCAGCGCCACGAGAAGCGTGGCCAGTCCCACCGTGGGCGCGGCCGGCGGGCTCACGCCGCCGCGGCCCCGCGCACCAGCACCAGCTCGGAGCAGAACCCCGGCCCGAGCGCCGCGACGACCGCGTGCTGCGCCTCGCCGATCTCGTCGGCGTCGAGGAAGCGCTCGAGCACGAACAGGCACGAGGGCGAGGACATGTTCCCGTGTTCGCGCAGCACGTCGCGCGCGTGGCGGAACGCCTCGGGCGGCAGGCCGAGCGACTCGCGGTAGGCGTTCAGCACCTTGACCCCGCCCGGGTGGGTGACCAGGTGCGGCAGCGTGGCGAGCGTGAGCCCGTGCTGCTCGAGGAACGCGAGCAGGCTCGGGCGCAGCTTCTCGTGCACGATCGTGGGGATGTCGCTCGAGAAGACGACGTGCAGGCCGTCGCCGTCGACCGTCCAGCCCATCACGTCGAGCGTGCCCGGCCAGAGCGTACTGCGCGAGGCCAGCAGCTCGAGCGGGCGCCGTCGCGGATCGCCGGCGGCCACCGCGTCCGCCCCCGCGACGACCGCGGCCGCGGCCCCGTCGGCGAAGAGCGACGACGCCACCAGGTTCCGCTTGGAGCGGTCGGCGTGCTGGAACGTGAGGCTGCAAAGCTCGAGCGCGATCAGCAGCACGCGCGCGGACGGGTCGGCGAGCGCGAAGTCGCGGGCCCGCGACAGGCCCGCCGCGCCGCCCGCGCAGCCGAGCCCCCAGACGGGAACGCGCCGCACGTCGGCGCGCAGGCCCATGACGTTCGCGAGCCGGGCGTCGAGACTCGGCGTGGCGATCCCGGTCGAGGACACGAACAGCACCACGTCCACGTCGGCCGGTCCCAGCCCCGCGCGCGCGAGCGCCCGGCCGGCGACGTCGGCCGCCAGCTCGAGGCCGCGCTCCACGTACAGGTCGTTCGCCTCGGCGAACGGGTGGCGCGTGGCGAACCACTCGAGCGGGACGCACATGTGGCGCGTCTCGATCTGCGCGTTCTCGAACACCTGCAGCAGGCGCGGGTCCACGTCGGCCGAAGTGGCGAAGAGCTGCGCCGCCAGGCCGCGCGCGTCGCCCTGGCGGATCGGGTGCGGGGGCGTGCCGGTGGCCAGCGCGACGAGCCGGGGCGCCCGCGTCACGGGACCACCACGAGCGTGCCCTTCATGCCCTTCTTCGCGTGGTGGTCCACGTGGCAGAAGAACTCGAACTCGCCCGCGGTTTCGGGCGTGAACCGGACGCGGCTCGCGCCGGGCCCCCACTTGCTCACGCTCACCGCCAGTGCCGAATCGGCGATGGTGAAGTTGTGAGGCACGAGCAGTGCGCGGTTGCGAACGACGAGCTCCACCGGCTGCCCGCGCCGCACGCCGATCCGGCTGGGCTCGAAGTAGAAGCTGTGAAAGTCGACCGACGCGTGCTGGACGCCGTCGGCGTCGAGGACGGCATCGGCCGTGGTGACCGGCCGGCCGGTTCCGGACGCGCAGCCGGACGCGAGCGCCGCACCCAGCAGTGCGGCGGCGAGACGACGAAGCATGGCGCTGCCCTCCCCCTGGCACGAAGTGATCGCACCGTTCCGCGTCTTCCCGGGGACGAGGTTCGGAGACCGGGCGCGCACGCTGAGCCCGCGTCGCTTCGATGCGCGCGCCCGCGGCGGGGTTGCGCGCGAATACCGGCGCACCATTCGAGGCGCCGGCCGCGGGGCGGGACGCCGACGCGCCGCCGGCTCCGGCCGGCGCGACCGCCCCAACGACGACGCCCGCACGGGATGTCGTGCGGGCATCGTCTGGTTCGGCGCCGGATCAGGCGCCGTTATTGGGGCTTCACGCCCCAGACGTCGCCGTCGAACTCGAGCGTACGCAGCACGCGCCCCGAGGAGCGCTCGATCACCTGCAGGTCGCGCGCGTGGTGCTCGCGGTCCAGGTGCGCGGTGTACGTGTCGAGGTCGCGGAACTCGCGGTAGCAGTACGGGTCGTAGTAGTAGCTGCCCGCCGGCGGCAGGTTCTCGACGTCGATCTCGAGCCCGGCGTCACCCGGCGCGGGCGCGACCTGCGGCACGTCGTCGTCGTCC
>CAZIXL010000430.1:0-3631 GCA_964542885.1 uncultured bacterium | reverse complement strand
CGTCACCACCTCGGCGCCCTCGGCCGCCGTCGCGGCGATCGTGCACGTCTGGCGCGGCTCGCCGTTCACGATCGCCGTGCACGCGCCGCACTGGCCCGCGGGCCCGCAGCCACGCTTGGGGCTCGTGAGCCCGCACGGGCCGCGCAGCACCGACAGGAGCGTCGCGGCCTCGGGGACGTCGACGTCCTGCGGCTGTCCGTTCAGCGTGAAGCGCACCTGCATCCCGGGCGCCTCAGTCCAGGCCCGCGCGCGCCACGAACGCGCCGGGGAAGCGGGCGATGAACGCGATCGCGTGGCCGAGCTCGCGGGTGTCGAGCACCTCCCCGATCTTGTGCGTGTTCTGCTCGATGCCCGTGCCGATGCCGAACATGGCCGGGTGCGTGAACGCGCCGGCGTCCACCCACCGCTTGCGCGGCGTCACGGCGATGCCGTGGCCCTCGCTCGGGACGGGCCAGCCGACGCCGTCGGTCGAGAACACCCAGCGGTCCACGCGCGGCTCGCGCCGCATGGAGCCCGCCTGCTCGTGCTTCTCGGTCACGTTCGGCGTCACGACCGCGCGCCATGCGTCGACGGCGGCGCCGATCGCGTCGTGCTCCTCGGGCGTCATCCAGCCCATGTAGACCTGCGGATTGCCGGGCACGAAGCCGCGCCAGGTCGGCTGCTCGTACGTGGGCACGCGCACTTCGACCGTCAGTCCGGCCGCGCGCGCCGCGGCGACGGCCGGCAGCGCATCGACGTCCTTCACCGCCTGCGCGGGCGTCTCGCCCACGGTGAGGCGGCGGTCGAAGCGGAACGTGAAGCGGTCGGGCACCGCGCAGTCGCTGGGCGTCTCGAGCTGCGCCCACGAGGCCGTGCGCGTGCCGGGGCCGAGGAAGTCGTGCTTCCGGAAGCCGCGGCCGTCGCCGTACGCCTTCGCGGCCTCGACGAGGATCGCCGCGCCGTGCTCGAGCGGGTTCAGGCCCTCCCACGGCATCGAGCCGTGGCACGAGCGGCCGGTGACCACGACCTCGATCTGCATGCGGCCGCGCTGGCCGCGGTACAGGCCCAGCGCGCCCTTCTTCGAGTCGCCGGTCGAGTCGGTCAGGATCACGACGTCGGGGATCATGTCGGCCGGGGCGCCCGGCAGCAGCCGGCGCGTGACGTACAGCGGGCCGCCGCCGTCGTTGTCCTCCTCGGCGACGGTCACGTAGCCGCGCAGGATCGCGCCGCGCATGACGCCCTCGGACATCAGCTCGACGAGGATGCGCGAGGCCATGATCTGCGACACGACGCCGCCCAGCTGGTCGGCCGAGCCGCGGCCGAAGAGCAGGTGGTCCCACTCGTCGTCGGGCGGCAGGTAGCCCAGTTCGCCGCGCAGGTAGGCGCGATTCACCTTCGCGGGGTCGACGAGGCCCAGGTAGGGATCGAGCCCGCCGGTCTTCGCGTGCCAGGTGTCGCGCAGCGCGCGCACGGTGTCGCAGTGGCCGTCGAGCACGATCACCCGCTTGCGGTCGCGCGGCACGCCGTCGGTCTTGTCCTCGACCGTCCACTCGAGGTTGCCGAACGCGTCGTAGCCCACGTCGTCCGGGTGCGCGACGGCACGGATCTCGATCATCTTCCTGCGCAGGTAGTCGAGCCGCGGGCCCTCGTGGTTGCTGAGGCCGCACTGCGGGTCGCCGCCCTGGTCGGCGGGCCTGTCCACCCAGTCGGCGGGGATGCGGATGGCTTCCTTCAGGATCTCGATCGCCAGCGGCAGGTCGCGCGCGGCGAGCGCGGCGATCCTGCGGTCCAGCTCGGTGACGGTGGTGGTGCCGCTCATGAGCCCATCTCCTCGAGGCGCTTCGCGAGCTCGGGGTGCTTGCCCACCGCCAGCAGCGCCATGATGACGTACAGCTTCTTGTTGGCCTCGCGGGCCACGTTCACCTTGTGCTTCGCCATGACGCCGGGCGTGACCTCGTCGCCGATGTCGGCCGGCAGGCAGTGAAGGTAGAGCGCGTCGCCGCCCTTCGTGAGCCCCATGCGGCGCTCGTCGCAGATCCAGTCGCGGTGCGAGGCGTTGCGCTCGAGCGCGCGCTTCTCGATCTCGCCCATCCTCGCCTTGTCGCGCGCGCGGTTCGCGTCGACGCGTTCGAGCATGAGGTCGTAGGGCCCCCAGCTCTTGGGGTACACGGCGTCCGCGCCCGCGAACGCGTCGTCCATCGAGTCCGTGACCGTGAACGAGCCGCCCGAGGCCTGCGCGTGCTTCCGGGCGGTCTCGAGCGTGTCGGGCATGAGCGTGTAGCCCGGCGGATGCGCCAGCACGACCTCGGCGCCCTCGCGCGTCATGAGCATGGCCACGCCCTGCGGCACCGAGAGCGGCTTGGCGTAGCTCGGCGAGTACGCCCAGGTCATCGCGATCTTGCGGCCCTTGAGCCCCTCGGGGAAGCGCTCGCGCAGCCACATCAGGTCGGCCAGCACCTGCGTCGGGTGGTCGATGTCGCACTGCAGGTTCACGACCGGCACCTTGCGCGCGTCCCCGGTCGCCGCCAGGTAGTCGGCGATACCCTGGCGGACGGCGCGCATGAAGCGGTTGCCCTCGCCCAGGATGAGGTCGTGGCGCACGCCCAGCGCGTGCGCGTTCATGCCCAGCATCGCGCCCGTCTCCTCGGCCGTCTCGCCGTGCTCGACCTGCGTCGAGCTGCCGTCGACGATCACGGGCCGCATGCCCAGCCGCGAGGCGGCGCCGGCCCAGGCCGACTTGGTGCGCGTCGAGTTGTCGAAGAACAGCGCGTACGCCAGCTCGTCGGGGAACAGCGCCGTGGAACGCCCGGCCCGGTCGGCGGCCTCGAAGCGGCTCGCGACGGCCAGCAGCGCGTCGATCTCGGCGGTGCTCCAGTCGCGGGTCACCATCAGGCTGCGGCCGAAGAGGCCCCGGACCACCGACGGGTCGAGGGCGGGAAGCACGGACGTCTTCATGGGTTCTCCTTGCGGATGCGGGTTCCGGCGCGGCCTTCGAACGCGTCGATCAGCGCCTCGGGGTGGCAGATCACGACCTCCTCGCCGCCGCGCTCCAGGAACCAGAGCGCGGCCTCGACCTTCGGGCCCATGCTGCCGGGCGGGAACTGTTTCGCCGCGGTCATCGCGCGCAGCTCCGTCATCGTCGCCTCGCGCATGGCGGCCCGCCGGTCGGTGAGGTAGTCGCGGTAGATCGCGTCGACGCCGGTGGTGATCACCATGCGCCGGACGCCCAGCTGGTGCGCGAGCAGCGCGCTCGCGCGGTCCTTGTCGATCACGGCCTCGAGCCCGCGGATGTGGCCCGCGTCGTCGCGCATCACGGGCACGCCGCCGCCGCCGCAGGCGATCGTCGTGACGCCGGAGTCGACGAGGCGGCGGATCGTGTCGAGCTGCACGATCGCGTTCGGCGAAGGCGAGGGCACGACGCGGCGCCAGCCGCGGTGCGAGTCCTCGACCATGTTCCAGCCGCGCTCCTCGCGCAGCTTCGCGGCGTCCTCGGCCGTGTAGAACTTGCCGATCGGCTTCGTGGGCTCGGCGAACGCGCGGTCGTGCGGGTCGACCTCGACCTCGGTCACGATCGTCGCGACCTCGGCCGCGAGGCCGCGGCGGCGCAGCTCCTCGCGCAGGTCGCGCTGGATCATGTAGCCGATGGCGCCCT
>CAZIXL010000429.1:0-3634 GCA_964542885.1 uncultured bacterium | reverse complement strand
TCGGCTGCGGCTGCGAGAAACCCGGCAGCGCCGGGAACGCGCGCGTCGCGAGCGGCGACGGTGCGCTCGCGAGCGGCAACAGGATCGAAGGTGACGCCGGGACGGTCGCCGTCTTCGCGTTCGTCGCTGCACAGGCGGCCGCGCGCGACTCGCTCGCGCAGCTCGCCGTCGTCGCGCTCGCCGACTTCGCGTCGCCACAGGCGGACGCGCCTGCGGTGAACGCGAACATCGCGACGAGCACGAGACCGGTGGCGAGGCCCAACTCGGTAGCTCTACGTGCCATGGGTGCCTCCCGCGTGGGGTGCGTGGTCGGGCGGAGGTCGCCCGAGGGGGCGCAACCTATGCGGGCCACACGCGCGAAGCAATGGAAATGTCACCGAGTAGTCGCGCCGACGTCAGGACGTAAGTGAGGCGCAACTCGGTTCAGCCGGCAGAAACCACGAGCGCTTCACGACGCCTCCTTCGAGGCGACGAAGGACGAGCCCCGCCGATCGCAGGATCACCCGATCAGTCGCATCGCCTCGCGCGCGATCCACTCGCCGATCGCCAGCGACGCGGTCGCGGCGGGGCTCGGCGCGTTGAGCACGTGCAGCTGGCGCTCGCCGCGCACGACGTGGAAGTCGTCGACCAGCGCGCCGTCGCGTGCGAGCGCCTGCGCACGCACGCCCGCCCGCGCCGGAGCGAGGTCGTCGTCGGCCAGCTCGGGCACCAGCCGGCGCAGCGCTTCGGCGAAGCGATGCCGGTCGAGCGAGCGGCGCACCTCGCCGATCGCGTGGCCCGCGTGCCGCGAGGCCAGGCGCCAGAATCCCGGCCACGCGAACGTCTCGGCCAGGTCGCGCACCGAGACGCGCGACCAGTCGTAGCCGTGGCGCGCGAGCGCCAGCACCGCGTTGGGGCCCGCCTCGATCTCGCCGCCCACGCGGCGCGTGAAGTGCACGCCGAGGAACGGAAAGCGCGGGTCGGGCACCGGGTAGATGAGGTGCTTCACGAGCTCGCGGCGCGCCGGCGCGAGCAGGTGGTACTCGCCGCGGAACGGCACGATGCGCACGCCCGGATCCACGCCGCACGCGCGTGCGAGCCGATCGGCGTGCAGTCCCGCGCAGCCCACGATCGCGCGCGCGCGCAGTTCTCCGCTGCTCGTGCGCACCACGAGCTCGGTTCCGTCGCGCCGCGTGCCGAGCACGGCGCTGCGCTTGCGCACCTCGCCGCCCGCCGACGCGACGTCTTCGGCCAGCGCCCGGCACATGGCCGGGAAGTCGACGATGCCCGTCTCGGCCACGTGCAACGCGTCGATCCCCGCCGCGTGCGGCTCGAACTCGCGGATCGCTGCGGCCGGCAGCCGCCGCAGCCCGGTGAGCCCGTTCGCGCGGCCGCGCCGCTCGAGCTCGTCGAGGCGCGGGCGCTCGTCGTCGCGCGTGGCCACGACCAGCTTGCCGCAGCGCTCGAACGCCACGCCGTGCTCACCGCAGTAGCGCTCGAGCGCGGCGCGGCCCTCGACGCACAGCCGCGCCTTGAGCGAGCCCGGCTTGTAGTAGAGGCCCGAGTGCACCACGCCGCTGTTGCGGCCCGACTGGTGCCAGCCCACGTCGGGCTCGGCTTCGAGCACCGCCACGCGCCGCGCGCCGCCGTGCGCGAGCGCGCGCGCCGTGGCCAGGCCGACGATGCCCGCCCCCACCACGGCGAAGTCGAACGTGCGACTCGAAGACGGACCATCGTCCATGCGCGGAAGCTACGCCCGCGCGGGCCGCGCGAGAAGGCCGCACGCCCCCGGCGAGAGTCGCGCGGCGCGTGTTGCGCGCGCCGACGGGCGGCGCGTAGCCTGCCGCGCACATGACCTTCGACCCCGATCGACGCCACGACCGCGAAGCGGACCCGCGAGACGACGCCGCGCCGCACGCCGGCGAGGGCCACCCCGCGCCCGGCGATCCCGTGATCGAGCGCCGCGACGCGGTGCGCCGCGCGCTCAAGCGCTATGCCGGAAAGCTGGAGCGAAAGCTCGACGGCCTGCGTTCGGACCTGGAAGAGGCCGAGCGAGCCGCCGAGTACCGCCGCTTCGGCGAAACGCTGCTCGCGTTCGCGCACCAGGTGCCCGCGCGCGCCGCGAGCGTGACGCTGGCCGACGTGGCCGACCCGTCGCGCACGCTCGAGATCGCGCTCGACCCCAACGTCGCCGCGCCGGCCAACGCCGCGCGCTACTTCAAGCGCGCCGCCAAGGCCGAGCGTGGCCAGCGCGAGATTCCGCCGCGCATCGAGTCGGTGACGCGCGAGATCGAGTCGCTGCGCGTGCAGCTGTCCACACTCGCCGGCGCGCCCGACGACGACGCGCGCGACGCCGCCACGCTGGAGCTGGAGCGCACGCTGTTCCGCCTGGGCACCACGATCCGCGAGCAGATCAAGGCGCCCGAGCCGCTGCCGCGGCGCGCGCTGGGCCTGTCGGCCGAGGCGCCGCGCCCGGCCGCGAAGTCACCGACCACGCCGGCGCCCAAGCGCCGCGACGAGCCCGGCGGCAAGCTGGTGCCGTGGCGCTTTCGCACGAAGGACGGCTGGGACGTGCTGATCGGCCGCAGCAGCGAGGGCAACGACCACCTGACGCTGCACCTGGCGCGTCCCGAGGACTACTGGTTCCACGCGCACGGCTGCCCCGGCTCGCACGTGGTGCTGCGCCGCGGCAAGGGCCCCAACGAGCCGAGCAAGGCCACGCTCGAAGAGGTCGCCGCGTGGGCCGCCTGGCATTCGAAGGCGCGCACCGCCGGCAAGGTGAGCGTGCACTACACGCTGAAGAAGTACGTTCGCAAGCCGCGCGGCGCCAAGGCCGGGCTGGTGTACATCGAGCGCGAGAAGGCGCTGATGGTGCGCCCCGTGGAGCCGCCGAAGGAACAGATGGCCGACGCCCCGACCGACGCCGGCAAACCCGGAGACGACGCATGAACCGCTGGCTTCGTTCGCTGCTCCTGCTGGCCGTGATCGGCGCATGCGCCGCCGCCGTTCCCGTGCGCGCCCAGACTCCCGCCCGCGCGCGCGGCGTGCACTACCTGTACCTGATCCGCCACGGCCACTACGACTACGACAGCACCGTGACCGACGACACGAAGGGGCACGGCCTGAACGCGCTGGGCCACGAACAGGCCCGCCTGGTCGGCCAGCGCATCGCCGGGCTGCCCGTGAAGGTGCGCTCGCTGGTGACGAGCAACTACCTGCGCGCCGTGGAAACCGCCGACGACATGGGCGCGATCATGAAGATGAAGCCGGTGGTCGACACGCTGATCCACGAGTGCACGCCGCACTTCGAGTCGCGCCCCGAGTACCGCCCGCTGAGCCGCGAGGACGAAGCGGTCGCGTGCGAGGCGAACCTGAACGCCGCGTTCGCGAAGTACTTCGTGCCCACGCCCGACGCCGACACCTACGACGTCCTGGTCTGCCACGGCAACGTGATCCGCTGGCTCACGTGCAAAGCACTTGGCCTGGATGTCCTCGACTGGCGCCGCATGACGATCGGCAACTGCTCGATCACAGCGCTGGCGGTGGCCCCCGACGGCAGGATCACGCTGGCCGCCTACAGCGACACGGGGCACATCCCGGTGGACAAGCAGAGCTGGACGGGACGAGGCGCGGGGTGGATGCCGCGGGAGGAGCG
>CAZIXL010000428.1:0-3636 GCA_964542885.1 uncultured bacterium | reverse complement strand
CACGCGGTCGAGGATCTCGCCGTGGCTCGACAGCCCGTGGGCCGTCTCGAGCAGCTCGACGAGCTCCACGATGGCGTCGCGCTTGGTGCGGGCCTTGAGGCGCGGCGCGATGGCGAGGGGGTTGAGCAGTTCGGAGAGACGCATGTTCCTCGGATCCGGCGGAAGGTGGTCGCGATCGGCGCCGTCGCAACGTACGGATGCGCCGCCGCAGCGTCAAGCGGCGGTTGGCGGGCCGGGAGCACGTCCGGGTGGAATCACCCGTACGCGTCCGGCGAGCGGGCGACGCTCGTGATTCACGTCGCGGTGGCCGAGATCGCGTGTGATAAACTCGCCGCGTCCAAGTACCCCGGGGAATCACTTCGCGCACGACACCCCACGAGGCATCCCCCATGACCCAGGGCACCCCGGACGTGGCCGGCAGGGCAACCCGCAGGGAGGCAGGTGGGCCCATGAAGCAGAAGAACATCGGTTTTCGGGACCTGCTCGAACGGCTCCTGCCCATCGAGGAGCTGCCGCCCGTCGATCGCATGCGCGTCCAGCGCGCGCTGCGCACGGGCCTGGCCACCGAGATCGAGCGCGCCGCGCTCCACGCCATCGACCTGCTCGAGCAGTCCGGCGCCCTGCGCCGCCTGCCTGTCGAAGCCCGCGGCGGCCAGCCCGCCGTGCGCTACCAGGCGCGCGACAAGCACGACGTGATCACGCTGCAGATGCCCGGGCCGCGGCTGCACGACGGCGTCACGATCCTGTCGCGCACCGCGCTGCCGACGCAGGCGCCCGCGCGCCTCGACCAGGTGCGGCGGCTGATCCGGCTCGACGACCCGCTCATCTTCAGCGACCCGCGCACGGGCACCACCCGCGCCGGCCTGCTCGCCCAGCTCGAGCAGGCGGGGCGCGAACTGCTCGGCGACGCGCACGTCGTGTACTTCGGGCGCGAGGAGGACGACGAGCACGTCGACGACCGGCCGCTCGATCCCGCGCTCGTCGCCGACGCCCTCGAGCACCACGGCATGCTGTTCTACTGCCCGAACGTCGCGAAGAGCGCGTCGCTGTCGGCCACCACGCGTGGCCTGGGCGTCGGTTCGGTGGCGATCGTCGCGGTGACCGACTCCGAGGGCCACCCGATCGGCCACCTCGAGGTGCGCCACGCCGACGCCGAGCCCTACCAGCCCGCCGACCTCGCGATGATCGCGCTGCTCGCCGACTTCTGCGGCGGCGTGCTCGAGCGCGCGCAGCGGATCGAGAAGCTGGTCTTCGTGGACCCGCACACGGGCGCGTACAACCGCTCGTACTACGACCTGCAGATCCGCAACGAGATCGCGCGCGCGACGCGCGAGGAGAGCTCGCTCGCACTGCTCATCTGCGACATCGACGACTTCAAGTCGTTCAACACGTCGTTCGGCTTCGAGGCCGGCAACCAGGTGCTGGTGCAGGTCGCCCAGACGCTCCGCGCCGGCGTGCGGCCGTTCGACACCGTCGCGCGCTGGGGCGGCGAGGAGTTCGCGGTGCTGCTCACGCCGCCGGTCGCGCAGGACGACGTGCTCGCGATCTCGGAGCGCCTGCGGTCCTCGGTGCAGCAGACGCCCATGCGCCTCGAGGGCCTGGACGGCCGCGCGCACCGCGTGCACGTCACGGTCAGCGTCGGCGTGGCGATGTTCCCCGACCACGCCGGCACGCCGCAGGACCTGTGGCGCGCCGCGAACGCCGCGCTGCTGCTGGCCAAGCGCCCGCCGAAGAACCAGGTCGTCTTCTTCCGGCCGAAGAGCGAAGCCCGGCTCGGCCTGCACTGACCCGCGGCGGGGCGCGGCGCTTCAGGAGCCGACGCCCCTCCGCGCGCCCGACTCGCCGCGCTCGGCGTCGGGCGCGGGCACCGCGACCGGCGGCCCGTCCGGGCGCCGGCTGTAGATCCGGATCCCGGGCGCGAGTTCCATGGGCCCCAGCCAGCCGGCCAGCGGCGAGCGCGCGAACTCCGCCGCGGGCGCGTAGGCCCCGGCCGGATCGTGCAACGCGTCCCACCAGGCCGCGCGTCCTGCGGGGTCGCGCGCCAGCGAAACCGTGTCGAGCGAGGAGAGCACGACGAAGTCGCCGACGGGCGGGCGCGGCGTGTCGGCCAGGTAGCGATCGTTGACGCGGCGCACCTCGGACGCCTCCGGCGGCCGCACGTTGAAGTGCGCGTTGCCCGCGACCTCCACGACTTCGCCCGGCGCCGCGTGCGCGCGCAGCCAGCGCTCGGCCCCGAGGCGCGGATCGGTCAGCATGAGCCACGAGACCAGCGGACCTCCCGACAGCGCGAGCGCCACGACCAGCGCCGCCACCGCGCCGCGCCGCCCCGGCGGGACCGCCAGCCCGCGCGCGGCGAGCGGCAGCGCGAGGACCAGGAGCGGCAGCAGGAAGCGCGGGTACACGTAGCCGATGCGCCCGAGGAAGCCCACGAGGTACGCGAGCACGACGAGCGCGCGCAGGCCGAGGCCGCGCGGCGACACGCGGCGCACGAGCGCCAGCACGAGGCCCGCGAGGATCGGCCAGCCGAGTGCGAGCGGGGCGTACGAGGCCGCCCGGGCCGCGAGACCCGCGAAGCCGGCGGGCGTCGCCGGGAACGTGCGCGGGTAGAGCGCTTCCTGCCAGAGGAACGCGTAGTGCGCGCGCCAGCCCGACAGGTTCACCGGCAGTTGCCACAGCAGCGCGTAGGTCCCGAGCCCCGCGGCGGCGACGGCGGCCAGCGCGCGCAGCCGCTCGCGCGTCCCGCCTGGGAGCCGCCACGCCTCGACCACGCATGCGCCGGCGACCACGGCCGCGGCCGGCCCGACCTGCTCCTTGCAGCACACGGCCGCCGCCGCCGCCGCGCCCGCGCCGCAGATCCGCTTGAGCGAACCGCGCGCCGACTCGGCGAGGCCCACCGCGAGCACCAGCCAGAAGAGCGCGTGCACGTCGGCGTTCGAGGTCCGCCCGTAGAAGGCGAACTGCGCCGAGCCCAGCAGCAGCAGCGGCACGAGCCACGGGGCCACGTCCGCGCGGCCGTCACGCGCGCGCCGGGACTCGCGCCACGCGAGCGCCAGCGCGCTCGCCACGGTCGTGAGCCGCGCGGCCACGACGAGCACGGCCATCGACGCGTCGGGGTGGCGGAATCCCCAGGGCCAGGCGTTCGAGGGATGCCCGAGCTCGTGGACCAGCTTCATCACGAGGAGCACCGGCGCGCACGCCGCGGCCATCAGGTAGTAGGGCAGCGGCCCGTAGCTCGAATACCAGCCCGGCCCGAAGTGGACCGCGAGCGCCTTGAGCACGGAACCCGGGGCGAGGTTGTCGAGGTCCCAGGGCGCGTTCGCGTCGGCGCCCCACCAGACCGGCACGAGCAGCGTGAGCGCGAGCGCCATCCAGGCGAGCTTGTCACCCACCGATCGTCGCAACTCGCCTCCCCCACTCACCCATGCCGGGCCGCGCCGGCCGCCGGCGGGGCCACTGCGCGCACGCGGCGGCCCGCCCTCCGGGCGGCTCGTCCTCGCCGGCTACGGCGTCGCGCCGAGATCGTTGATCGCGGCCGGCGGCGTCGTGTCGGCGGCCCCGGTCGTCCCGGTCGCGACGTTGCTGATGTCCGACCAGTTCGACGACTCGTCGCGGGTGCGGATCGCGAACCAGTACGGC
>CAZIXL010000427.1:0-3640 GCA_964542885.1 uncultured bacterium | reverse complement strand
CCGCCGTAGGTCGGGAAGCCCTCGATCAGGATGAGCAGGTTCGTGATCGCGGCCATCCACTCGGCGTTGTTGAGCGCCAGGAATCCGCCGATGTTCACGAGCCCGTCCTTCTTCGCGCTCATCGTGCAGCCGTCGCCGTACGAGAACAGCTCGCGCGCGATCTCGGCCACCGACTTGTTCGCGTAGCCGCTCTCGCGCTGCTGGATGAAGTAGCAGTTCTCGGCGAAGCGGCACGCGTCGAAGATGAGCGGCACGCCGTGGCGGTCGCACACCTCGCGCACCTGCCGCACGTTCGCGATCGACACCGGCTGCCCGCCGCCCGAGTTGTTCGTGACCGTCAGCATCACGAGCGGCACGCGGCCCTGCTTCTCGGTCAGCAGCCGGTCGAGCTTGGCCGGGTCGAGGTTGCCCTTGAACGGGTGGAGCGACGTGGGGTCGAGGCCCTCGTCGATCACGAGGTCCGCGGCCTCGGCCTTCTGGTGCTCGACGTTCGCGCGCGTCGTGTCGAAGTGGATGTTGTTCGGCACCACGTCGCCGGGCTTGAGGATGGTCGAAAACAGCAGGTTCTCGGCCACGCGGCCCTGGTGCGTCGGGATCACGTGCTCGAAGCCGAAGATGTCGCGGACGGCCTGCTCGAAGTGGAAGTAGTTCTTCGAGCCCGAGTAGGACTCGTCGCCGAGCATGAGCCCGGCCCACTGGTTGTCGCTCATGGCCGACGTGCCGCTGTCGGTGAGCAGGTCCACGTAGATGCTGTCCGCCGGGACGGCGAAGATGTTCAGGCCGGCGTCGCGGATCAGCTTCTCGCGCTCCTCGCGCGAAACGCTCCGGATGGGCTCGACGACCTTGATGCGAAAGGGTTCTGCGGGAAAACGCATGGGGTGGCCCCCGGGATGATCGTTCCAGGTGCGGGGAGATGGACCCGGGCCGCAGTCTAGTGGACTTTCGCCCGAGCGGCACCCGGGCGGCCCGCGGTCAGTTGCGACCGCTCGCCGGTGGGGGCGACGGCGGCGGCGGCGGGGACGACGGACCGAATCCCCGGAGGTGGTCGTGCAGGCGACGGGCGCGGTCGAGCACGCCGTCCATCGCGAGCAGCTCGAGCCGGGCCGCGGTGCCGATGCGCAGCGTCTGCGCGATCGTGTTCACGAGCACCGGGAAGGTCGCCGCCTCGTCGCGCAGCGGCGGCGCCGTCCAGGCTTCCGTGCCGAGCGGCAGCAGCCTGCGCACCTCGTCCACGAGCGCCGCGCGCTCGAGCGCCACGAGCGGTCCATCGGGATCGAACGGCGCCTCCTCGAGCACCTCGACCGGGCAGGCGCGATACGGGAACTCGCGGACCGGCCGGTGCAGCCGCACGCGGTGCACGCCGCGCAGGCGCAGGTTGTAGCAGTCGTTCGGCAACCACTCCACGTCCTCGAAGCGGCCGATGCAGCCCAGGTCGACGAACTCGGGGCTGCCGTGGTAGTCGAGTTCGTAGCCGGGCTTGAGCGTCGCGATCGCCAGCCAGCGCTCGCCGGAGAGCGCATCGCGCACCATCGTGCGGTAGCGCAGCTCGAACACGTGCAGCGCCAGCTCCGCGTCCGGGAAGAGCACGAGGTCCGGGAGCGGGAACACGGGAACCGGCTGGCGCGGCGGCGTGAACATGACGTTCGGGGGGCGGCGCCGGGCGCCGGGGCGGCGCCCCGCCGGTCAGTATTCGCGCCTGGAGGTCCGCACGGCGGCGACGTGCCCGTCGTCCTTGACCGTGGGGTAGATCTGCGCAATGCGCCCGGTGCGGTCGACGATGAACGTGGTCCGCTCGATGCCCATGTACTTCTTGCCGTAGAGGTTCTTCTGCTTGTAGACGCCGTACGCCTTCGAGACGGAGGCGTCCTCGTCGGCGAGCAGCTCGAACGGCAGCTTGAACTTCTCGCGGAACTTCACGTGCGAGTCCACGGGATCGTTCGAGATGCCGACGATCACGGCGCCGGCCGCCTCGAACTCGGCGGTCAGGTCGCGGAAACCACAGGCTTCCTTGGTGCACCCGGGCGTGTCGTCCTTCGGGTAGAAGTAGAGGACGACCGACTTCCTGTTCTTGAACGACTTGAGCGACACCATCTCGCCCGAGGACGAGGGGAGCGTGAAGTCGGGTGCGGGCTTGCCGATCACCGGCAGCAGGCTGGCCGTGGCCATGCGACCTCCGAAACGCGCCCGGGCCCCTCGCGGAGCCCGGGCTGGAGCGGACGGAGCCGCTCCGGATGGGGATGGGTTACTTCGCGACCGCCTGCATGGCGAGCGCGCGCTCCAGGTTGTGCTCGACGACGCCCCAGTCGAGGTTGTTGAAGAACGCCTCGATGTACTTGCCGCGCGCCCGGCCGTAGTCGAGCCAGTACGCGTGCTCGTACACGTCGAGCGCCAGGATCGGCGTGGCGTTCCAGATCGGGAACGTGTTCTGCGCGTCGCCGAGGGCCGTCGTGAGGATGTTCAGGTCGTGGTCGTACGCGAGCCACACCCAGCCGCGCGCCGCGAGCCCGCTGGCCTTGAAGTCGGCGAGCCACGCGTCGTACGAGGGGAAGTCGCGGTTGATCAACTCGAGCAGCTTGCCCTTGGGCTGGCCGCCCTTGCCGCCGAGGTGCCCGAAGAAGATCTCGTGGTTCTTCATGCCGCCGACCGCGAACGACAGGTCCACGCGCAGCGAGCGCAGGTCGCTGAAGGTCTGGTTGGCGGTCGAACGATCGACGGTGTCGAGCTTCTTCTGGATCTCGTTCGTCTTCGCGACGTAGGCCTTGTAGAGCTCGTAGTGCTCTTCCTGGGTGCGCTGCGAGATGCCGTTCAGTTCGCGGATGGATGCGAACGTCTTGGGGACGATGTCCTTCCAGGCCATGACGGACCTCCGTTGCGAGCGGGAGAAACGGGGTTGCCCCGTCGAGTCGCGGTGGGAATGTGGCGAGACTAGGGGCCGGTTCGCGAGGGTGTCAACACGCCCTGCGCCCTTCCAGATGCGGCCCCGCCCGGCGCGATTCCCGGGCATTTCCGGGGGTTACGGGTCCCCGACCCCCGGCCGTTCGCGCAGCCCCCGGGCATCCGCGAGCAGCCCCTTCGCGACCGAATCGTAGAGCGCCGCGACCAGCGGACCGCTCACCTCGCACGTGGGATCGAACCGTTGGCAGGCCGCCAGCGTGAAGCCGCAGCCGCACGTGCAGCGCCGCGTGTTGGCGAAGCGCAGGAAGAGCGCGGCACGGCCGGGGTCCAGCGCCGCCTGGTCCACGATCGGCAACTCGTCGACCCATGCGTTCTTCTTCGTGCTGTCGATGGCCGCCAGGCGCAGGGCGCGGTCGACGTCGCTCTCGGTGCCGCCCGAGACCACGCGCGGCGGCGCGGGGCGCGCGGCCCGGCGCGCCGCGTCCCGGTAGAGCGCGGCGGCCGTGCCCGCCGCGGCGACGATCGCGATCATCACGACGAGGCGCCGGAAACCGGACGACTGGGGCGTCTTGGGCGGTTCGAGCATGGGCTCAATCTAGGCCACGCGCGGGGTGCGCGGCATCAGGTGCACGTCAAACTGGTCGTGCTAACCTGCGCGCCTCGCCGGAAGGAGACCACCACCCATGAGCTGGACCCGCAGCGTCGCGCCGGAGGCGGGCGTCACGTTCACCCAGGTCCACGTGCC
>CAZIXL010000426.1:2031-3680 GCA_964542885.1 uncultured bacterium | reverse complement strand
CGGCCCGCCTCGCAAGCCGGGTGCGGGGGCCGCGCGGGCGCCGCGCGCCGCCCGCCCACGCGGCCACGCGCGTGCGGCCGGTGCGCTTGGGTGCGAACGGCCGCGCGACTCCCCGCCGCGGCGGCCGGCGCCGGATGTGGCGTCCCGGTCAGGAGTCGCCACGCCGTGGCGGGTCCGCACACCGCGTGCGGCGGGAAGCGCCTGCCGCGCGTCACGGCGCGTCGGCCTCGACGGGCCAGTCGGCCTCGGTGAGCGGGCCGCCGTCGGCGGGCCCGAGCGCCGCGAGCGTGAACCGGCCGGGGCGCAGGAACTCGGCGGCGAGCGCGGCGACGTCCGCGCGCGTCACGGCGCGGATCCGCTCGACCTGTTCCTCCGGGGAGGTGTACCGGCCCGTGTAGAGCTCCTGCCGGGCCAGGTGGTACATGCGGCCCGAGACGCTCTCCTGCGCCATTACGATCGAGCCGTTCAGCTGCCGGCGCGTGCGCTCGACCTCGTCCTCGGGCGGACCGTCGGCCGCGAGCCGGGCCAGCTCGTCGCGCAGCAGGCCGAGCGCCTTCCGCGCGCGCCCGGGCGAGACGCCGAGGTGGATCGAGACCAGGCCGCCGTCGCGCAGGAAGTCCACCGACGAGAACACCGAGTATGCGAGCCCCGCCTCCTCGCGGATGCTCTGGAAGAGCCGCGAGCTCATGCCGCCCCCGAGCAGCGTGTCGAGCACGACCATCGCGTAGCGCCGCGGGTCGGCGTAGGGCATCGCCCGCGCGCCGAGCGACAGGTAGAGCTGCTGCACGTCCTCGACGGCGTGCCGCACGTTCGGCGGCAGCAGGCGTGGCGCCGGCGCGGGCTCGGGCGGATCGCCCGTGGGCGGCGCGAAGGAGGATTCGACGAGCCGCGCGAGATCGTCCATGACCAGGTCCCCGGCCGCGGCGATCACCAGCTGGTCGCCGCGGTAGCGACGCTGGAAGTTGCCCCGCAGCGCCTCGGAGGTGAACGCGTCCACGCTCTCGATCGTGCCGAGGATCGGGCGGCCCAGCGCGTGGTCGCCCCAGAGCTGCGCCGCGAGCTGGTCGCCGACCTTTTCCTCGGGGTTGTCCTCGTACGAAAGGATCTCCTCGCGGATGACCGACTTCTCGCGCTCGACCTCGGCGGGATCGAAGCGCGAGCGGCACACGATGTCGCCCACCACGTCGATCGCCTCGGGCAGGTGCTCGCTCAGCACGCGCGCCGTGTAGCACACCTGCTCGCGGGTCGTGAACGCGTCGAGGTGCCCGCCCAGCGACTCGAGGCTGGCGGCGATCGCGCGCGCGTCGCGGGTCGGCGTGCCCTTGAACATCATGTGCTCGAGGAAGTGCGCGATGCCCTGCCGCTCGGCGGTCTCGTCGCGGGAACCCGTCCGCACCCACACGCCCATCGAGACGCTGCGACGCTCCGGCAGCGGCTGCGCGAGCAGCGTGATGCCGGATCCGAGCGTGCGCTTCTCGATCGACTGGCTCATGCGGGCTCCCTCCCCTCCCGGGGCCGGCCCGGGGCGGCGAACCTGACACCCGCGGGACGGGAACACAAACGGCGGACGGCTTTCGCCGTCCGCCGTGTTCGATGCTCGGTCAGCGCCGGCGATCGCGGCCCCGGTCGCGGTCCCGGTCGCGGTCCCG
>CAZIXL010000426.1:0-1931 GCA_964542885.1 uncultured bacterium | reverse complement strand
TCGCGGTCCCGTTCCCGGCGTCCGCCGCCACCGACACCGCTGCCGACGTAGCCTTCCGGCTGCGGCAGCAGGGCGCGGCGCGACAGCTTGATCTTGCCGTCCTTGTCGACGCCGATGACCTTGACCATCACCATGTCGCCGACGTTCAGCACGTCCTCGACCTTCTCGGTGCGGCCCCAGTCGATCTCGGACACGTGCAGCAGGCCGTCGCGACCCGGCACGATCTCGACGAACGCGCCGAAGTTGACGACGCTGCGCACCTTGCCCTGGTACACGCGGTCGACCTCGGGGTCCTCGGTGATGTTCCGGATCAACTCCTCGGCGCGCTTGCTGCCTTCCATGTTCACGGAGGCGATCCGCACCTCGCCCGAGTCCTCGATGTCGATCTGGCAGCCGGTTTCCTCGGTGATCTTCTTGATCACCTTGCCGCCGGGCCCGATGACCTCGCGGATCTTGTCGGGGTGGATGTGCAGGATCGTGATGCGCGGCGCGAACGGCGACATCTCCGTGCGCGGCGTCGCGAGGCAGTCGTGCATCTTGCCGAGGATGAACTGGCGGCCCAGGCGCGCCTTCTCGAGCGCGTGCTTCATGATCTCGAAGCTGATGCCGCCGATCTTGGTGTCCATCTGGAAGGCGGTGATGCCGTCCTTCGTGCCCGTGACCTTGAAGTCCATGTCGCCGAGGTGGTCCTCGACGCCCAGGATGTCGGTCAGCACGGCGACCTTCTCGCCCTCCTTGATGAGGCCCATCGCGACGCCGGCGACCGGCGCCTTGATCGGCACACCCGCGTCCATCAGCGACATGGACGCGCCGCACACGGAGGCCATCGACGACGAGCCGTTGGACTCGAGGATGTCGCTCACGATGCGGATCGTGTAGGGGAAGTGCGTGTCGGCCGGGATGACCGGCTCGACCGCGCGCTCGGCGAGCGCGCCGTGGCCGATCTCGCGGCGACCCGGCCCGCGGATGGGGCGGGTCTCACCGACCGAGAACGGCGGGAAGTTGTAATGCAGCATGTACGACTTCCACGACTGGCCCTCGAGTTCCTCGATGCGTTGCTCGTCGGCCTTCGTGCCGAGCGTCGTCACGACCAGCGCCTGCGTCTCGCCGCGCGTGAACAGGCAGGAGCCGTGCGTGCGCGGAAGCGTGCCCACCTCGATCGTGATCGGGCGGATCTGGTCGGGGTTGCGGCCGTCGGCGCGGACGCCCTCGTCGAGGATCATCGCGCGCAACTGGTCACGCTCGACGTCGTGCAGGAGCTTGCCGATCCAGGCCGCCTTGTCCGCGTACTTCTCGGCCAGCGCGCCCACGGCCTCGGCGGTGATGATGTCGATCTCCTCCTGGCGCCGCTCCTTGCCGGGGATCCGGATGGCGGCGCGCAGGCGCTCCGTGTAGGCCGAGCGCAGCTCGCCCTCGAGCGCGGCGACGTCCACCTTCTCGACCGGCGAGCGCTTCGGCTTGCCCGCGAGGCGGAGCAGTTCGTTCTGCGCGGCGACGATCTTGCGGATGTGGCCCATCGCGAAGTCGAGCGCCGCGACCATGTCGGCCTCGGTCACCTCGCGGCTGCCGCCCTCGACCATGATGATGTCGTTCGCGGTGCCGGCCACGACGATGTCCATGTCGCTCTCGTCCAGCTGGGCGAACGTGGGCATCACGACGAACTGCCCCTCGACGCGGCCGACGCGGACGCCGGCGACGGGCTCGGGGAACGGGATGTCCGACAGCACGAGCGACGCCGAGCCGCCCGTGAGGGCGAGGACGTCCGCGTCGTGCTCCTGGTCCGACGAGACGACGGTCGCCATGACCTGCGTCTCGAAGAACCACTGCTTGTCGATCAGCGGGCGGATCGGGCGATCCATGAGCCGGCTCGACAGCGTCTCCTTCTCGGTCGGGCGGCCTTCGCGCTTGAAGAAGCCGCCGGGAATCTTGCC
>CAZIXL010000425.1:0-3689 GCA_964542885.1 uncultured bacterium | reverse complement strand
CGACGCGGGCTCGGGCTGGGCCGACCTGGCGCCGGCCGGATCGAAGAACTTCTGCTCCAGTTCGGACCACCGCAGCGCCCCGCCCGGGGAGTCGGCGGTCTCGCGGCGCAGCCGGGTCACCTCGTCCTGGTACCACGCCACGACGGGGCTGCCGATGCGCAGCCCGCGCAGGTCGGCTGCCAGGTCCAGCGGCCGCACGACGCACACCCAGCCGCGGTCGTACGGGCTCTGCATGAGCAACGACGGCTCGGCGAGCAGCCCGTCGTTCACCTGCGTCACCTCGCCGGCGAGCGGCGTGCGGATGCGCAGCAGCTCGTCGCCGCGGCGCACGACGCACAGCACGTCGTCGCGCTTCAGCCGCGCGCCCTTCGCGGGCAGCTCCACGCGCTCGATCTTGCCGAGCGCCTTGCGCGCGAAGTCGTCGAGACCGAGGCACACGCCGCCGTCGGCTTCGATCTGGGCCCAGGCGTGGACCGGCGAGACGAACGCGCCGCCGGGAACGCAATACTCGCGGCCGGCCACCGCCTCGGCGATCGCCGGCGAGACCACGTGCACCGCGGGCTTGCGCTGCGCCTCGAGGCGCGCGTTGCGCTTGATGAGCAGCCGGTTCGCGAACGCCACCAGCTCCTCCTCGGTGAACGGCTTCTGCACGTAGTCCACGGCGCCGTGCGCGACGGTCTCGACGGCCGTCTCGATCGTGCCGAAGCCCGTGATCACCGCCACGTCCACGTCGGGACGCAGGTGCTTGACCGACTTCACGACCTCGACGCCGTCCATCTCGGGCATCTTGAGGTCCGTGAACACGAAGTCGTAGTCGTTCTGGCGCACCAGCAGGAGCGCCTCGGGACCCGTCTGCACCGTGTCCACGCTGAAGCCGGCGAGCACGAGGATCTTCCGGAAGCTGTCGAGGATCACCGCCTCGTCGTCGACGGCGAGGATGCGCGCCTTGGCCTTGGGCACCTCGGCGCGACGCAGGCTCTTCGCCTCGCTCGCGATGGTCAGGTTCACCGACGTCTTGAGCACCGCCTCGCGTTCGGCGCGCTCGCGCGCGGCGTCCATGCGCCTGCCGATCGCACGAACCGCCACGTCCAGCCCGATGAACGCGACGCACAGCACCAGCACCAACAGCGCGGTCATGACCGACCCTCCTTCCCGGCGACGTCCGTCCGCTCGAGGACGCGCCGAACCTGTTCCAGCAGCTCTGCTTCGTCGAAAGGCTTTGCCAGGAAGGCCGTCGCGCCTGCATCCAGGGCGCGCGCGGCCATCGCGGTCGTCGCGTATCCGGTGATCACCACGATCGGGACGAGGGGGCGCCGGGCGCGGATGTCGGCCACGACCTCGAAGCCGTCGCGGCCGGGCATCATCACGTCGCACAGCACCACGCGGCAGCCGTCGAGCGCCTCGTGCGCGAGCCCCGCCTCGCCGTCGGCGGCGACCGCCACGCGAAGACCCTCGGCCTCGAGGATCAGCCGCGCGGCGTCGCGCACCACCTGCTCGTCGTCGATCACGAGCACGTCCCAGGGTCCCGCCTGCCCGCTCACGACGCCGTTCCTTCCGCGGGCGCCGGGGGCGGGTCGTAGGGCAGGCGCACGGTGAAGCGCGCGCCGTTGCCGGGCTCGCTCGCCACCTCGATCGAACCACCGTGCCCCTCGACGATGCCCCAGGTCACCGCCAGGCCGAGCCCGGTCCCGTGGTGGCCCTTGGTGCTGAAGAACGGCTCGAACAGGTGGTCGAGGTCCTCGGGCGCGATCCCCTTGCCCGTGTCCGCGACGACCAGCTCCGCGAAGCGGCGCGGGCCGCGCGATTCCAGCGCGTCGCAGTGGGTCCAGCCGCAGCCCTTGCGCGTGCACCACTCCACGCGCCCGAGCGGCCCGGCGTTCACGCCGATCACCGGCGCCCCGCACGTCCCGCACTTGCGGTCGGGCACCTCGAGGTGCGCGCGGCACTGCGGGCAGGCGTACTGCGAGATCTCGCCCGCGGCCAGCGCGGCGCTCGACTGGTGGTTGAGCCGGCCGTAGACGGGGTCCAGCACGACGACGGCGTCGCGGTCCTTCTGGCGCCGGATGAGCTTGATGCCGGGGTGGCCGCCCACGTGGACGGTGCCGTCGAGCAGGTCACAGCCGTGCGGGCAGCGCGCGAGTCGGATCACCTCGTGGCCGCGCGCCGCCAGCTCCACCTCGCCGGTGTGCACGTGGATCGTGCCGCCGCCCTCGCCGAGCGCGTCGGCCGCGTTCATGACGAGGTTCACGAACACCTGCTGGATCTGGTTGGCGTCGGCCGGCACGGGCTTCAGCGCCTCGGTCAGGTCGAACGCCAGCGAGACCTTGCGCAGCGTGAGCTGGTTCATGACGACCGAGACGCCGCGCTGGACGACGTCGTTCAGGTCGGTCGGCCGGTGCTGCGGCGGCGTCTGGCGGGCGAAGTCGAGCAGGCCGCGCACGATCTCGCGGCAGCGCTTGGTCTCGCGCACCACGACCTCGAGGTCCTGCGCCATCTCGGGCCGGTCCTGCAGGCGCTTCTGCAGGAACGACGCGTACGTCAGCACGCCCGTGAGCGGGTTGTTGATCTCGTGCGCCACGCCGGCCGCGAGCCGCCCGACGGAGGCGAGCTTGTCGGCCTGCGTGAGCTGGCGCTGCGCGTCGCCCAGGCGCTTCACCATGTCGTTGAACGCGTGCGAGAGGTCGCTCAGCTCGCGGCCCTGCGGTTCGGGGATGCGCGTGTGCAGGTCGCCTTCGGCCACGCGCCGCGTGCCGGTGATGAGCCGCGCGACCGGGCGCACGACCAGGAAGTGGTTGAGCACCCACAGCAGCAGGCTGCTCGCCGCGACCGCGAGCAGCGCGAACAGCCACATCTGGCGCTGGTCCGCCGCCACGCGGCGGTCGGCGTCGGCGAGCGAGAAGTTCACGTCGAGCACGCCCAGCACGGTGTCGTCGCGCGAGTGCGCGTGGCAGGCGGCGTTCCAGCAGCGCGTCTCGTTGTGGATCGGCCGGATCATGCCGAGCACCCGGTGGCCGTCGGGGGCGCGGTAGATGCGGGCGCGATCCTTCGTCGACAGGGCGACGATCGGCCGGTCGGCCGCGTGGCACGCGTAGCAGGCCTCGGCGTTCTTGTCGACGACGTGCCCGGTCTCCTTCACGTCGGACGAGAACATGATCGCGCCCGTCGCGTTGAACAGCCGGACCTTCTCGATGCCCTTCTGGCGGCCGATGGTCTCGATCTGCCGCAGCAGCGCGGGACGGCGGTTCTCGAGCATGTCCCAGAACGTGCTGTTCGCGATCGTCTCGCACAGCTGGTCGGCGCCCTGCGTGAGCTGGGCGTGCAGCGCCTGCCGGTGCGCGCGCACGACGAGACCGGCCTGCACCCCGACCGTGACGGCCGTGACGGCCGCCACGCCGAGGATCGCCAGCACGCCGATGCGCGGTTTCACGCGGCCTCCCCGATCACACCCCGTGGCCGCGCGAGTGGCGGACGCCCCGCGCGGGATGCGGATGCTCGGGGAAGATGGGCAGGTAGCGCACCGCCAGCGCGAACAGCGCCATGCCGATCGCGACCAGGCCCACCGACACCGTCAGCTCCATCCACGACGGCACGTAGTGGGTGCCGCTCGAGCGCTCGAGCCCCGTCACGCTCACGTTGAGCCGGTAGAGCACGAACCCGAGCACCGCGAACGTGGCGCCGGCCACGAGGCC
>CAZIXL010000424.1:0-3692 GCA_964542885.1 uncultured bacterium | reverse complement strand
AGCCGCGCATCGTGCCCTTGTCGCGCAGGTGGCGGGTGAGCGCGCGCGTGTCGATGCCGCTGATGCCGGGAACGCCGCGCTCCTCGAGCAGCGCGTGCAGCGTGCCGCGGCTGCGCCAGCTGCTCGGCACCTCGCACAGGTCGCGCACGACCGCGCCCTGCGCGCGCAGCTTCTCGCTCTCCCAGTCCTCGTCGTTCACGCCGTAGTTGCCGATCAGCGGGTACGTGAACGTCAGGATCTGGCCGCAGTACGACGGGTCGGACAACACTTCCTGGTAGCCCGTCATGGCCGTGTTGAACACGACCTCGCCCGTCGCCTCCGCGGTCGCGCCGAAGCCCTCGCCCCGGAAGACCCTGCCGTCCTCGAGCGCGAGCACCGCCGGCGCGCGCCGGCTCACTTCGCGGCCTCCGCCGCGGGCAGCACCAGCTGGTGCTCGAACTCGACGTCCGGCGCCAGGTGCGTGAAGCGGCCGCCCATCATCGTGGCCAGCACGCGGCCCTTCACGCGCCAGCCGGCGAACGGGGTGTTGCGGCCCTTCGAGTAGAAGAGCTTCGGGTCCACGGTCCACTCCGAGTCGGGGTCGAACAGCACCAGGTCGGCGACCGATCCCGGCTCGAGGTCCACCTCGGGCAGGTCGAACAGCCGCCGCGGTGCGTCGGTCCACAGCTCGATCGCGCGGCGAAGCGTGAGGTGGCCCGGGTGCACGAGAAACGTGATCGTGAGCGCGAGCGCCGTCTCGAGGCCGACGATGCCGAACGGCGCCTCGGAGAACGGCAGGTTCTTCTCGTCGCGCGTGTGCGGCGCGTGGTCGGTGACCAGGCAGTCGATGGTGCCGTCCTGGATCGCGGCGATGCAGGCGCGCACGTCGTCGGCGGTGCGCAGCGGCGGGTTCATCTTGGCGTTGGTGTCGTAGTCGCCCACGGCCTCGTCGGTCAGGATCCAGTAGTGCGGGCAGGTCTCGCCCGACACCGGCAGGCCGCGCCGCTTGGCGTCGCGCAGCGCGTCGAACGACTGCGCGGTCGAGAGGTGCGCCAGGTGGACGCGCGCGCCCGTCAGCTCGGCCAGGTCCACGTCGCGCCGGCACATCACGCTCTCGGCGGCGCCGGGCAGGCCGCGCAGGCCCAGCCGCGTCGCCGTGAAGCCCTCGTTCATGACGCCGTCGGCGCGCAGCTCGGGGTCCTCCTCGTGGCACACGATCGGCAGCCCCGTCGGCTTCGCGTACTCGAGCGCGCGACGCATCATCGCGGCGCTCGCCACCGGGTGGCCGTCGTCCGAGAAGGCGACCGCGCCCGCGCGCGCCATGGCCATGAGCGGCGCCAGTTGCTCGCCCTTCTGCCCGACCGTGACGGCCGCGATCGGGTGGACGCGGGCGTGCGCCGCGTTGCCCGTGCGGTGCTTCACCCACTCGACCCACGCCGGCGAGTCCACCACCGGGACCGTGTTCGGCATGCACGCCACGGCCGTGAAGCCGCCGGCGGCGGCGGCGCGCGTGCCGGTGTCGATCGTCTCCTTGGCCGACTGTCCCGGCTCGCGCAGGTGCACGTGCAGGTCGATCAGGCCCGGCGCCAGCACGGCGCCCTTCGCGTCGAGCACGCGCGCGTGCTCGTGGCCGCGCACCGGGATGGGCACCACGACGCCGTCCTCGACCGCGATCGTCACGATCTCGCCCGTCTGCCAGTGGCGCACGTTACGGAAGAGCGTCAGCGTGCTCACGCCAGCTCCTCCTTCCACGCGGCCCAGCAGCGGCGCAGCACCGCGCAGCGCACGGCGACACCGTTCGCCACCTGCTGCAGGATCACGTTGCGGCCGTACTCCGAGATGGTCGAGTCGACCTCGACGCCGTGGTTCACCGGGCCCGGGTGCATGACGACCGCGTCCTCCTTCATGAGGTCCACGCGCGCCATGTCGACGCCCCAGACGCGGGCGTACTCCACGAGCGAGGGCAGCAGCCCCTTTTCCATGCGCTCCTTCTGGATGCGCAGCGCCATCACGCCGTCGGCGCCGGCCATGGCGTCCTCGATCGTCCCGGCGAGCGTGCAGCCGAGCGATTCGACCTCGGCGGGCACGAGCGTGCCGGGGCCGCACACGGTGACGAGCGCGCCGAGCGTGTTCAGCCCGGCGATCGCCGAGCGCGCCACGCGCGAGTGCGCGATGTCGCCCACGATCGCGAGGCGACGGCCCTCGAAGCGCCCGTGCCACGCGTCGCGCAGCGTGAGCAGGTCGAGCAGGCCCTGCGTGGGGTGCTCGTGCATGCCGTCGCCGGCGTTCACGATGGCCGTGCGCGGCAGGTGCCGCGCCAGGTAGGCCGGCGAGCCCGACTGCGAGTGCCGGATCACCACGAGCTGGGCGCCCATCGCCTCGAACACCTTCATCGTGTCGAGCAGCGTCTCGCCCTTGTTGAGCGACGAGGCCGAGGCGCTGAACGTGAGCACGTTCGCGCCCAGCCGGCGCGCCGCGACCTCGAACGACGTGCGCGTGCGGGTCGAGTCCTCGATGAACGTGAGCATCACCGAGCAGCCTGCCAGGTCGTCGCGGTTCGGGTCGCCGCGGCGCAGCCAGTCACGCTCGGCGGCGGCCTCCTCGAGCAGCGCCTCGAGCGTGTCGCGCGACATCCCCTCGAGGCCGAGCAGGTGCCGCGCCTGCGAGGCCACGGGCGGGTGAGAAAAAATCCCCGCGCCGGTGGGCGCCGGGATGGGCAGGGACGTCGTGGACATGGTCATCCGGTTCTCCCTTCGGAACCTCTCGGGGTTCCTTTAAAGGTGGAGGAGTTCTGGCACGGACCGGGCGGGAATGTAGAGGATGCCGTCGGGTGGTTCAAGCAATCCGGCAAGGCCCGGCATCGCGCCCGCCCGCGCCCCGCGCGGCTCCGGAGAGGGCCGCGACCGAAACAGCCGTTTCAGCCCGGCCGGCCGGAGCCGGGGAACGTGCTCGCATGTACGGCGGGCTTGTCCTAGAATTCCCGGCCACTTCATGCGCACCGTCCTGCTCCTCCTGCTCCTCGCCGCGCTCCCGGTGTCGCCCGCGACCGCCGGCACGATCACGATCGACCCGTTCTTCCAGAGCGTCGAGACGTCGCGCTTCCGGCTGGCGTTCGACTACGACCGCCCCGAGCTCATGCGCAGCCTGTACTTCAAGGACTGGAGCACGCTCAAGGACCTCGCCGGCGAGAGCAGCAACGGGCTCGAGTTCTGGGGCATGACCTTCCGCGGCGTCGCGAGCCCCGGCTTCCTGCGCAACGACCGCATCGAGGCGCACACGTGGGAGGTCCTCCCCGCCTCGGGCGACACCGCGCGGGTGCGCATCTGGAGCGTGTCCGACGACGAGCCGTCCGTGACCACGACCTACACGTTCGTGCCCGACGAGCCGTGGTTCGTGGTCGACCGTACGGTGCACTTCGCCGAGCACCCCGACACCGCGGCCTGCCAGCTCTACGCGGCGCGCGTGGGCTTCCTGAACTCCTACCACGCGCTGCGCTGGCGCGACGTGAGCGGCGCCTACCTGCAGCGCGGCTACTGCGTCGGCGGCTGCGAGACCCCGGCGTGGGACGGCCGCTGGCTCGAGCACGTGAGCCTCGCGAACAACGGCGGCTACTCGGTCGCGCAGATCTACCTGGATTCGATGGCGCCCGCGACCGACATCGCGCGGGGCTCCGGCCCCGAGTCGTACGCGGGCTGGGTCTCGCCGATCCTGCC
>CAZIXL010000423.1:0-3696 GCA_964542885.1 uncultured bacterium | reverse complement strand
ATGGCTCCTCCTGGCGTCGGGGGACCCGGTCGGGCCCGCGCATTCTGGCGCGCGGCGCGCGAGGGCGCCACCCCGGGCCATCGCGCACGTCCGCGGCCCGGCGGCGGCGACGGCGCCGGCGCGCCGGTTGCCCCGCGCGCCGCCATTCGCGAACATGCGGCCCTCGTGAACACGGATCGTTCCGAATCGGGCGCCGGGCGCGCCGCGCTGCTCGCGCTGGCGACGCTCGCGGTGCTCGCCGCCAGCATGCGCGGCGGCCGGCCGGGCGTGCCCGTGGCCGACGACTACCTGTTCCTCGCCCACCAGGTCGCGCACGGCTTCGACTGGCTGGGCACGCACGGCAGCGACTGGTACTGGCGCCCGGTCTCGCGGCAGCTGTACTACGGCGGGCTCGGCGCCCGCATGGTCGACTGGCCCTGGCTGCCGCTCGCGGTCCACGTCGGGCTGCTGCTCACGACCTTCGCCGCGCTGTGGTCGTTCGGGCGGCGCACGCTCGGCCTGGCGGGCGCCGTCGTGCTCGCCTCGAGCCTGGTCCTCATGGAGCCGATGCGCACGCTGGTCGCGTGGCCGAGCGCCTCGCAGCACCTGCTCACGCTCGCGGCGGTCGCGCTGGCGCTCGCCTCGGCGGCCGCCGGCCGCACGCCGCTCGCACTGCTCGCGCTGGCCTTCGCGATCGGCAGCCACGAGAACGCGCTCGCCGCGCTGCCGCTCGTGACGTGGCTGCTCGTGCGCGCACCCGGCCACTCGCGTCGCGGCACGCTCGCGGCCGGCGCGGTGATCGTCGCGGCGTGGGCCCTGCTCCGCGCACTCGCCTTCGCGCACGGGGCGGGCGTTCCACCGCTGCCCGGCGTGCCGCCGATCGGGGCGTTCGTGCAGGTCACCGTGCATTCGCTGCGCGCGTTCGCGAGCCTCGAGGACCTACCCGCGGCGCTCGCGGCCCTCGTGACGGCCGGCTACGCCGTGGTGGCGTTCGCCGCGTGGCGCGCGCGCGCGGGCGAAGCCGCGCGGCCTCGAATCGACCTGCCGCTCGTCGCGGGCGCGCTCGTGCTGTGGGCCGTCGCGGCACTGCCGCTCACGATCTTCCTGCCCGAGTGGAACTCGTGGCGCAACACGCTGCCGGCGCTCGGCCTCGCGATCCTGCTCGCGACCCTCGCCGCGGGGGGCGGCATGCGGCTCGCGCTCGCGATCGTCGCGCTGCTCGCGGTCGCGCTGCTGCTCGCGCCCGTGCCCGGGCCGGTGCTCGGCGCGGCCGCGCCGGAAACCGAAACGCACATCTCGTACGCGCGCCTCACGCGCATGCAGCGCACGCTCGCGGCCGCGCGCGCGGCGCTCACGCCCGCGGACCTGCGGCGCCCCGGCCTGCGCGTGCGGCACTGGAACACGCCGCGGCTCGCCGAGTTCGGCTTCGAGGGCCCGCGCGCGCTGCAGGTGTGGGCGGGGCGGACGGACGTGGAGTTCCTGCCGTTCGGCGAGAGCGAGGGGCTGCTCGACACGGGCGCGGTCGTGATCGCGTTCGACCCCGAGCACGAGCCGTTCGCGGTGCGCCTCGCCGAGGCGACGCAGCGGCGGTTGTTCCTATCGGTCGAGGCCGCCACGCACGACCGGCCCGCCGCGGCCGATTCGCTCCTCGCGGACGTCGACCGGCTCCAGGACCCGCCGGTCGAGCGCCTGCACACGCTCGTGCTGCTCAACCGCGTGCGCCTGAACCTCGGGCTCGGCCGCCTCGCACTCGCGGATTCGCTGCACCGGGAAGCGCTCGGGCACGCCCCGACCCAGCCCTGGCTGCTGGACGAGATCCGCCTCGGCCTCGCGCGCGCCGACACCGCACGCGTGCGCGCCGCGTTCGCCGAAGCGCTAGCGGAGCTGCCCGACGACGAGGGCCTGCGCCACGCCGCGGCGCGCTTCGGCGTGACCGCCCCGGCCGGGCCGCGGGACGGCGCGTCCGGTCGCCGGTAGCCGGCAGCCCTCCGGTTCGCGGGCCGCGGGACTCTCCACCTCGGACGCCGCCGCGGCGCCAGTCCATCCCGCCGCGCGCTCCGTGCACGCGGCACAGTTCCCCGGAATCCCGGCACGCCGGGGCGGGTCCCCCGCCGCCTACCTTGGCTCCCGTGCGGCGCATGGTGCGTCGTGCCGAAATCCCAGGGAGTCACCCCACCATGAAGAATCGAATCGAAGTCCTCGCGAAGACGCTCGAGACCGGAGCCGAGTCCCTCGCCGCGCTGGCGTCCACGCTGACGCCGGCCGAGTGGGAGTCGCGCCTGCCGGGCGACGGGCGCAGGGTCGGCGTCGTCGTGCACCACGTGGCGAGCGTCTACCCGCTCGAGATCGAGCTGGCCCAGAAGCTGGCGGCGGGCGGTGCGCTGACCGAGGTCACGTGGGACGCCGTGCACGAGATGAACGCCGGCCACGCCCGCGAGAACGACGGCGTCACGCGCGACGAGGCGGTGAGCCTGCTGCGGGCCAACGCGGCGGCGGCGGCGAAGGCGATCCGCGCCATGACCGACGAGGAACTGGACAAGGTGGCGCCCAACTCGCTCTACGGCGGGGCGCCGCTCACGTGCCAGTTCATGCTGGAGGACCACGCGGTGCGCCACAGCTTCCACCACCTGGCGAAGATCCGCGCGGCGCTCAAGCGGTGACCGGCCGCGTCCGTTCCGGTGGCGTGGGGGCCCCGTCGCCCCCGCGCCGCCCCGGTCGCGCCGCGCTTCAGCCGCCCGAGGCCGCCTCGCTCGCCTCGCGCTCGAACGCCACCTCGGTGCGCAGGCTGTCGAGGTCGCGGTAGACGGACGCGTAGGCCAGTGCCCGGCCGTCGCGGCGGTACGTGACCGCGAAGTCGTAGGCGTCGAACTCGCCCTCGGTCACGGCTTCGTCCCAGCTGGAGGCATGGCCGACGTAGACGAGCGAGAGGTCGTACTGCTCGGTCCAGAAGAACGGCACGGCGTCGAAGCGCCGCCGGTGGCCGAGCATGTTGAGCGCCGCGGTCTCGCCCTGGCGCTGCGCCACGGCCCAGTGCTCGACGCGCAGGGCCTCGCCGGTGCGCGGATCGGGCCAGCGCGCGATGTCGCCGGCGGCGAAGATCCCGGCCGCGCTCGTCTCGAGGAACTCGTTCACGCGCACCCCGCGATCCAGCGCGAGCCCGGCCTGCTCGGCGAGCCCGAGCGCGGGACGCACGCCCACGCCGATCACGACGAGGTCCGCCGGCAGCAGCGCGCCGCTGGCGAGCGCGACCCCGCGTGCATCGATCGAAGCGGGCGTCGTGCCCAGGTGGAAGCGCACGCCGTTCTTCTCGTGCAGCCGGCGAAAGCCGGCGCCGACGTCGGGACCCAGCACCTTCTCCATGGGCTCGCGTCCCGGGGCGACGACGTCGACCTCGATCGCGCGCGCGCGCAGCGACGCCGCCACCTCGAGGCCGATGAAGCTCGCGCCCACCACGACGGCGCGCTTCGCGCCCGCGGCCGCGGCCGCGAGCGCGCGGCCTTCGGCGAAGGTCCGCAGGTAGTGGACGTGCGGCAGGTCACCGCCCGGCAGGTCGAGCCGCACGGGGGCCGCGCCGGTCGCGAGCAGCAACCGCTCGTACGCGTGCCGCGTGCCGTCCGCCACGCGCACCTCGTGCCGCGCGACGGCGATCGCTTCGACGCGCGCGCCCAGGTGCCGTTCGACGTCGGGCTCGCGATGGAACTGCGGCGGGCGCAGCGG
>CAZIXL010000422.1:0-3700 GCA_964542885.1 uncultured bacterium | reverse complement strand
AGACCGACCTGCTCGGGGAGATGATCGGCTCGGGCAAGGAGTACGCGAGCCTCGAGGGCATCATGGGCGGGCACTACGCCGCCCGGGCCGGCGAGCCCGCCGCCGTCGCGGCGGCGATCACCGAGCACTACCGCCCCCGCGGCGCGGGCGACGCCCTGCCCGCGACGGACGCGGGCTCGCTGCTCTCGCTGGCCGACAAGCTCGACCACGTGGCCGGCGCGTTCGTGGCCGGCAAGTCGCCGAGCGGGAGCGAGGATCCCTACGGCGTGCGGCGCGCCGCGAACGGCGCGGTGCGCATCCTGCTCGAGCAAGGGAGGACGCTCGACCTGCGCGCGACGGCCATGGAGATCACGCGGCCGTTCTTCGCCGCCGATCCCGACCTGCCGCAGGCCGAGATCATGAAGAAGCTGGGCGAGTTCCTGCGCTCGCGCGTGGACACGGCGCTCGAGGAGCGCGGCGTGGCCTACGACACGCGCGACGCCGCGCTCGAGGCGCGCATCCCGATGGGCAACGCGGTGCGCCCCGGCTGGTGCGACGCCGCCGACGCCCTGGTCCGCGCGCGCACGCTGGGCGAGTTCCGCGGCGACCCGCGCTTCGCGCCGCTCGTGATCCTGTACAAGCGCGTCGCGAACATCCTCAAGGCCGCGACCGAGCCGCTACCCGGCTCGCTCGACCGCGCGCGGCTCGCCGAGCCGGCCGAGCAGGCCCTGCTCGCCGCGCTGGAAGCGGCGCGCACGCGCACGGCGCCGCTCTGGGAGAAGCGCGACTACGCGGGGATCCTGCCCGCCCTGCTCGAGATGGAGCAGGCGATCCACGGCTTCTTCGACCAGGTGATGGTGAACGTCGACGACCTGGCCGTACGCGCGAACCGGCTGCAGCTGCTGTCCGAGGTGCGCGAACTGTTCGTGCGCGGCTGGGACCTGTCGAAGGTCGTGGTCGAGGGCGAGAGGGGCTGACGCCGGCGCGGGAGCGCCGCACCTCGCGCCCCTCGCGCGGCCCCGGCACCCCGCCTGCGGAACGCCCGCCGGGCCGCGGCGCGGCCCGCCCGGCTTGCTCCGGGCCGCGTGGGGCCGGTATCGTCCGTCCGCTCTCAGAATCCACGACCCGTCGGGAAGGAAGGGGACCCCATGACCCTGCGTGAAAAGGCCGAGATCGTCGACGCCGACGGGCTGCGCCGAATCGTCACCCGCATCGCGCACGAAATCGTCGAGCGGAACAAGGGCATCGACGACCTGGTGCTCGTCGGCATCCGCCGGCGCGGCGTGCCGCTGGCCAACCGGATCGCGGCGAAGATCAAGGAGTTCGAGGGCGCCGCGCCCACCGAGGGCAGCCTCGACATCACGCTCTACCGCGACGACCTCTCGACCGTCTCCGCGCACCCGGTCGTGGGCGCCACCGAGATCCCCGTGGACGTGAACGGCAAGCTCGTGGTGCTGGTCGACGACGTGCTGTTCACCGGCCGCACCGTCCGGGCCGCCATGGACGCGATCATCGACTTCGGCCGGCCCAAGGCCATCCAGCTCGCCGTCGTCATCGACCGCGGCCACCGCGAGCTGCCGATCCGCGCCGATTTCGTGGGCAAGAACGTGCCCACGTCCCGCAAGGAGGTCATCGGGGTCAAGCTCCTCGAGATCGACAGCGTGGACAGCGTCGTGATCAAGGAGATGGACGAGTAGCGCCCGGGCCAGGGCCCGTGTCCGTTCCCGGCGGCGCTCCCCACCAGGGGGCGCCGCCGCCTTTTTTGGGGGCCGGCGGCGACTCGGCTCCCGATTCCGCGTGCGGTCCCGGCCGTCCGGGCGTTATTCGAATTGCAGGGGCTGACGGTCACCCGGACGACATCCCGCCGCCACCGGCGCGACACGGACGACGTGGTCTGCTCCGCCCCGACGACATCGCCGCGCCGCCCCCCTGAGCCGCGGCTCCTCCGGCACCCCTCGGACGGAAGGACCACACCGTGAAGACGTCCTCGACCCGCATCTGGGTCACCCTGGCCGCCATGCTCGTGATGCTCGCGGCGCTGGCGATGGAGATCGACCGGCACTCGCGTGCCCCCGCCGCCCGGCCGGCGGACACCGTCCATGCGGCGAGGACCCCGTAGCCGAGTCTCTGGACGAACGATCATCGGCTTGTACCGGCTGTAGCAAGCAGAAACTTCGCTTGATGGCGGTCTGTCGCGAAGTATTATCCGCCTCCTCAACCGGAGGCGATACATGCTCGACGACATCGACCGCAAGCTCCTCGAGATCCTCCAGGCCGACGGCCGCACCACGAACGTGGACCTCGCGCGCCGCGTCGGCATGGCTCCTTCCGCCGTGTTCGAGCGCGTCCGCCGGCTCGAGCAGCGCGGGGTGATCACCGGCTACGCCGCGCGGGTGAACCCGAAGGCCGTGGACCGGCCGCTGCTCGCGTACGTGCTCGTGCGCAGCGACGAGCGCATCGGCACCAGCTCGGCGGGCGAGGCGCTGGCCCGGCTGCCGGAAGTGCTCGAGGTGCACCACGTGGCCGGGCAGGACAGCTACCTCGTCAAGGTGCGCGTGCGCGACCCCGAGGCGCTCGGCAAGCTGCTGCGCGACCGCTTCGGCGCGATCGACTCGGTGCGCTCCACGCAGAGCATCATCGCGCTCGACACGTTCAAGGACAGCTGGGCCCTGACGATCGATCCGCCGCCTGTCCGCCCGGAGAAGGTCCGTGGTTGAAGCGCTGCGCGAACGCGGACTGCTCGCGAAGGTGCTCGTGGCCTTCGCGTGCGTCTACCTCATCTGGGGCTCGACGTTCCTCGGGATCCGGATCGCGATCCAGTCGCTGCCGCCCATGCTCATGGCGGCCGTGCGACTGCTCGCGGCGGGCCTGCTGCTCCTCGCGTGGGCGCGTTTCGCCGGCGCGGCGTGGCCGCGGGGCGAGGAGCTGCGCAACGCGGCCGTCGTGGGCGTGCTGCTGCCCGCGATCGGCAACGGCGCGGTGACGCTCGGCGCCACGCACGTGCCGTCGGGGCTCGTGGCGCTCATGGTCGCGACGATCCCGTTCTGGATGGCGTTGTTCGCCTCGTTCGGCCCCGACCCGGTGCGGCCCTCGGGGCGCGCCGTGCTCGGGCTGGTGCTGGGCTTCGCCGGCATCGCGCTGCTGCTGGGCCCCGCGCTGGCCGACGCCCGGCACGCCGAGTTCCCCGCGCTGTGGGCGCTCATTCCGATCGCCGGCTCGCTGTCGTGGTCGTGGGGCTCGCTGTGGTCGCGCCGCGTGCGCATGCCCGCCTCGCCGCTCGCCTCGACCGGCGTGGGCATGCTCACGGGCGGCGTGTTCCTGCTGGCCGTGAGCGGCACGTTCGGCGAGTTCGGGCGCTTCCATCCCGAGCGCGTCACGTGGGTCTCGGTCGCGGCGCTCGCCTACCTCGCGGTGTTCGGCTCGGTGATCGGCTTCACCGCGTACCTCTACCTGCTGCGCGTGGTGCCGCCCGCGACGGTGGCCACGTACGCGTTCGTGAACCCGGTCGTCGCGCTGGCGCTCGGCTGGGTGTTCGCGGGCGAGCAGCTCTCCTCGCACACGCTCGGCGCCGCGGCGCTGGTCGTGGTGGCGGTGGCGCTCATCACGAGCGCGAAGCCGGCGCGCGCGCGCCGGGTCGCGCCCGCCGCCGGCGCCGCGCCGGCCGTCGCGCGCGAGCCCTGAGCGACGCCGCGCGCGCCTAACGCATGAGCACGAGCGCCCG
>CAZIXL010000421.1:0-3710 GCA_964542885.1 uncultured bacterium | reverse complement strand
CGTCCGGCTGGCGGGCTTCGCGCCCGCGCCCACGGCGGGGGCGCCGCGATGACGCCGGCCGACGGGCACGGACGGCCCGACGCGGCCCTGCGCGCGCGCTCCGCGGCGCGGCGGCAGGCCCCGGGGCTCTCGAAGGCCGTCCCGGTGTTCGTCGGGATGGCCGTCGTCCTGGTGCTGATGCTCGCCGTGATCGTGCTCGACTACACGTTCGACCAGGATCCGCACCGCATCCTCAAGGTCGCGATGGGCCTCGGCGCCTTCGGGCTCATCGTGCTCGTGCCCAAGTTCGGGCTGTTCGTGCTGCCGGTCGTGACGCCGTTCCTGCCGTGGATGCCGCCCACGCCCATCCCGGGCGTCAACGCGCTCAACATGCTGCTCTTCGCGATCTTCGGCACCTACGCCGCCGCGCGCATCATGAACCGGCAGGGGCTCGTGCCGGACAACCGCCTGGGCCCGGTGCTGGCGTGGCTCACGCTCGTGTGCGCGGTCTCGGTCGTGCGCGGCGCGGCGTTCCCGACGGGCTACGGCTTCGACGCCGCGCTCGCGGCCACCAACGTCTTCCGGGCGGCCACGAGCTTCGCGACCTACTTCATCGTGCTCGCGATGGCCCGCGGGCCCGCGGAGCGCAAGCGCGTGTGGTGGGCGGTCATGCTCGGCCTGCTCGCCGAGTCGCTGGTGACGATGGCCTACGGACGCAACGGTCGCGGCATGCGCGCGATCGGCTCGATCGGCCAGTCCAACGACCTCGGCGCGTTCCTCGCGCTGTTCGCGGTCCCGGCGCTGGCCGGTTTCTTCGGCGTGAAGAACTGGTTCGGCAAGCTCCTGCTGCTCGGCATCTTCGCCCTGGCGAGCTTCGGCATCATCCTGTCGCTCTCGCGCGGCAGCATGCTCGCGCTGCTGGCCGGGGTGTTCCTCGTCGCGTGGCTGTCGTCGCGCTGGTCGGTCGGCGTGCTGCTGCTGGCGCTGCTGCTCTCGCCGCTCTGGGCGCCCGACTACCTCAAGGAGCGCATCACCCACTCGACCGTCGAGTCCGAGTCCGGCGACGTGAGCGTCGACATGGCGTCGGAGGCGCGGCTGCAGACGTGGCGCACCATCTTCGAGGTCGTGGCGGCCCACCCGCTCGACGGCGTCGGGTTCACAGGGCTCGCGTACGTGCTGCCCGACCTGGGCGAGGAGATGGGGCTCGAGGAGGTCAAGGAGTCCGCGCACAACACCTGGCTGCGCATGCTGTCGGAGACCGGCGTGATCGGCCTCGGGCTGTTCGTCTGGCTCATGTGGAAGTGCTGGGCGCTCGGCCTGGAGGCCATGCGGAGGGCGCGAAACGCGTTCGACCGCTCGGTCGGGGTCGGGCTGGCCGGGGCCACCGTGGCGCTCGCGATCAACTGCGCGTTCGGCGACCGCTTCTTCAACGTCGTCATCGCGAGCAGCTTCTGGATCCTCTGCGCGCTGGCCGAGGACTCGCTTTCGAAACCGGAGCCGGCGTGAACGGGCGCACCGTGCGCTGGCTGCTCGCCCTGGCCTCGGGCCGCTGGTCGCCGCGCTCCGGCCCGCCGCGGCTCACGATCGTGCGCCACCACCGCGTGTACGCCGACGGCGAGCGCGCGCTCTACCACCTCGGAGTCTCGGAGTCGGTGCTGAAGGCACAGGTCGCGGCGTGCGTGCGCGCCGGCGCCGTGCCGGGCACGGTCCGCGACGGGCTCGCGCGCCTCGCGCGCGGCGAGGCGGGGCACGCGGTCGCGTTCTCGTTCGACGACGGCTACGCCGACAACGTGACGCGCGCGCTGCCGGTGCTCGCCGCGGCCGGGGCGCGGGCGAGCTTCTACCTCGCCGCGGGCCTGATCGACACGCGCACGGCGCCCTGGTGGGACGAACTGGCGTTCGTGCTCGAGCACGCGGGACGGCCGGTGGCACGGCTCGACGTGCACGGCCTTTCGCTCGACGTGGACGCGTCCTCGCCCGCGGGCCGGCGCCTGGCGCTGCGCGCGCTGCTGCCGTGGCTGCGGGTGGCCCCCACGGAGCAGCGCGCGCGCCTCGACGCGCTGCGCGCCGCGCTCGAGGTGCGCGCGGCGGCCCCGTGCGAGCTGGCCGAATGGCCGCTCGCCGCGCGGCTCGCCGAGGCCGGCATGGAGGTGGGCGCACACACCCTGACGCACCCGTTCCTCACGCTGGTCCCGCCCGCCGAGCAGCGGCGCGAGATCGCGGAGTCCGCGGCGCTGGCCGCGGCACGCACCGGTGCGGAGGTGACCGGGCTCGCGTACCCGGTCGGCGACCACGACGAGCGCACGGTCGAGGCGGCGCGCGCGGCACGGCTCGCGTACGCCGTCACGACGGCGGCCGGCGACTGCACGCCGGGCACGCCGGCCTTCCGGCTGCCACGCCGCGCGCTGCCCGAGGGCGCGAGCGTCGGGCCCGACGGCCGCGTCTCGGCGGCGATGGTCGGCGCGGAGATGCGCGGCGCGTTCGACCGCCTGCGCGGGCGCCACGCCGAGGCCGGCACGTGAGCGCGCCGCGCATCCGGCTGCTCTACGTGGCCGGCAACTTCGTGACCGGCGGGGCGGAGCGCCACCTGCTCGAGATGTGGCGGCGCCTCGACCGCACGCGCTTCGACGTGCGCATCGCGGTGCTCAAGCGCGAGGGCGCCTTCACGCCGCTGGTCGAGGCCACGGGCCTGCCGATCCGCGACCTGGGCGTCGGCCGGCGGATCTACGACCCGAGCGGGCTGCGCGGCCTGTTGCGGCTCGTCTCGCTCGTGCGCGAGTTCCGGCCCGACGTGATCCACGGCTACCTGTTCGGCGCCAACCTGTTCGCGGCGCTCGCCGGGAGGCTCTGCGGGGTGCCGGTGGTGTGCGTGGCCAAGCGCAACGTCGACGCGTTCGAGTCACCGCGGCAGATCGCCGTGCAGCGCCTGGCGCACCGGCTCGCGACGCACGTGACGGCGGTGAGTCGCGAGGTGGCGGCGAGCAGCGTGGCGCTGGGCGTGCCCGCCTCGCGCGTGACCGTGATCGAGAACGGGGTCGACGTCGCGCGCTTCGACGGCGCGACGCACCGCGATGCGCTCGGTGGTGCCGGGCTCGCCGTGAAGGGCGTCCCGCTGGTCGGCAGCGTGGGCTGCCTCGCGCCGCGCAAGGACTACGGCACGCTGCTCGAGGCGCTCGCGCGTCTCGCGCAGCGGCGCGACTTCCGCTGCGCGATCGCGGGTGACGGGCCCGACCGGGCCGCGCTCGAGGCGCGGGCGGCGACGCTCGAGGTGGCCGGCCGCGTGACGTTCCTCGGCGAGCGCTCCGACGTGGACCGGCTGCTGCCGGCGTTCGACGTGTTCACGCTCTCCTCGCGCGAGGAGGGCATCCCCAACGCGCTGCTCGAGGCCATGGCGGCGGGCCGGCCCTGCGTGGTGACGCGCGTGGGCGGCAACGCCGAGGTGCTCGAGGACGGCCGCACCGGCTGGCTCGTGCCGCCGCAGGACCCGGCCGCGCTCGCCGCCGCGCTCGAGGACGCGCTCGCGCGGCCCGACGAGGCCGCGACGCGCGGCGCCGCGGCGCGCCGGGCGATGGTCGAGGAACGCAGCATTGACGCGATGGTGCGCCGGCACGAGGACTTCTACGCGCGCGCGCTCGGCCGCGAGGTCGCCGCCGCCGCCCCGGGGAGCGCGGCGTGAAGTCCGTGCTCTACGTCACCACGACGTTCCCGACGCTCGCCGCGTTCATCGAGAA